>JAQYWP010000133.1 GCA_029379285.1 Rhizonema sp. PD38 | reverse complement strand
GATTTATATCTAATTCTTTCCCCCTGTTAGAATGCCCTCAGCAAGACTACTGCTTATTTATATCAATCTTAAAGTGAAACGGTATTAGCGCTTGTTCTAAATTGGAACACTGAGCTATAGGAGACTGTTTGACAAAGGAGGCATATAAGCCCTGCCATACAAAATAACTAATTGCAGGTAAAGCTGTGCTATTACCCTGCTGTACAAAGGTCCCATTGGCGCTGGATTCATCTACTATCCGCCAGAAACTTGCTTGTTGTTCGAGGACACAATGCAGGCGCGATGATTGTCTTATGAGGGTTAGGGAGTACAATATTATTGTCATTGCTCCGCCCAGTGGTAAAGCAGTGCTGTTCTAATCTGATAGTATATTGATTTCTATCTGGATCTTGAACCTCTAGTAATTGCTGCTCTGAATTCATTAATACCTCCACTATCTGGCTTTTATCATATAATTATTGTCATAGGGCAAGATTCTGAGCAATTTACAAGCGATCTTAAAATCCTCTGGCGTCAATCTAAACTGGCTTGAATTTTTATCTAAAAATGGTGCTAAAGTTTTTAGGAGTTACGTATTGACAAAAATCATATTTGATGGATGTCTAAGTTCTATCTCTGTTCTGGTTTGATAGCTCTGACAGTGATAATGAGTTCATAACAGCGATCGCCGCATCACCCATGCCTAAATGTTGATGCACCCGGTATGATGACTGGAATAGGTCGATTCTTGTGCTTTCGATAGATCAGGAAGTCACTATCTAGGGTTAAGACAATGCTTCCTGGATAGCGCTCGGTCATTCGTATCAGACTTGCATCAGCCAAGGAGATAGGAACAGAAATATATCGGGTTAATAGCTCAGTAATTGACTCAACTTCCTCATTGAGCTGAAAAGTCACCACAATTTGCTGACTTTTGAGTAATTCAACTAAAGTTTCTCGCCCATTGCTCACACGTTGCAATAAGAACCATGCTTCTGAAATAACTGCTTCACAAGAAAGTAATGGAGGTTGGATTGTGGCAAGTTCTGTCGTTACCCAAGAGTGATAATGATCACGGCGATCAATGAAAGCTATCAGGGGACCAGTATCAAGGAGGATTGAATCGCGCATTAAACACCATATCCTTCCATGTACTCAGGATTAGTAGAAAGATCTCCCGGACCAGAGCCTGCGCCGATATAAGCTTGGGCTGTTTCTAGAAAGGATTGAGCTGGTTGCACGTTCGCCGAAGGGAGTCTTTGCCGCTTACTTGTGAGAAACTCTGCAAAGTCCAGAACCTCTTGTTGTTCACCAGGAGACAGTCTCTGGAGTGCTTCAATAACTTGCTGTTGAATAGGCTGCATAGGGGAAATTTTCGTCTGACATTAAAATGAATTATAAGAATGCTGGTAGAAAACCTCTGCGCTTGCTCCAAGAGACTTGAACTACTCCCTTCCCGGTGTAAGATTACCTATCCCATTGATCTTCAAACTTGGCTTCCTTGGCGCGGGCAGGTGCTTCAAGTCGGCAGAGCCTTTCGCCAGTCGCCGTGAGAGCGGGCTAACCCTCCTGCAGCGCTGGCTCACCAACGCACTGCCCAAGTCTATTGCGGTTTATTTTATCGGTATTCTTCTAGCGGGAAGGGAGTAACTTCAAGTCTTTTTCATAAGGATTATCTAGAAAGTGAACAACTAATGGTGGTTTACTACTGTTTACTCCGTTATTTAACTACTCAATCCAAACTGCCTTTAGAAACTATCAAGTTTATTCCGAAGTAATGCTTGTAATATCTCTCTCTGTTCTTTCAAGAGAGCTTGCTGTTCTGTAACTAAAATTGTTAATTGAGCATTTAATTGAGTTAGCAACAAAACTAAATCTCGGTATCGTTCTAGTAGACGAGTTTCTTCTGTTCGGCGACGGCGTTGAAGGCGGTAGGCAATTAACGGTGGACGATTCAGTCGTAACCGTTTGCAAGTAAATTCTCCTGTTGTAGTCAGAGCCAGCAACTGCCCATCCTCTAACTCAATAAAATGTTTATTGTAGTGTTCAGAGCGAGGATGCCATAATTTTGGTAAAGACTCATCTATACTCCAGTAATCTTGCTTGTATTGATTACAACAAGCACAAGAATAAATTAAGTTTTCTAAATTGTCAGAACCTCCTCTTGACTGGGGTTGGTAGTGATCGACCGTTAGAGTTCCTCCCACGTCAGTTTCTCTCACCCCACAAAATTCGCAGGCATAGTTTGCGCGTTGCTGAACTTGTTCTCTTACCTCTTTCGATAAAGTCATGCTCAACGTTGAACTGCCAATTGTTGCCGTAATGCACTAATTTCTTGGCGTAAGTCATCATTTTCGCTAGATATTTGCTGAATGCGCTGAGTTACAAATGTTAATTGATTTAAGCATGCTTCAATCTGCTCTGGCATTTCTGCGCTTGGAATTGGAGAGTCAGCATTTTCACCTAGCAACTTGTTTTCAATTGCATCTAGCTTTGCATACCAAGCATCTAGCTGCTCTTTTTCCAAGTTAGTGATTTGTTCGCCCAGTGTTAAGCGATTGTGCAGTTGCCTACCCATTTCATCTGAAATCATCAGTGACTCTCCTGTTTTGATCACTGTGAAAATTGTACCAACATTATTAAAGTACTAACATTTAAATTAAAGGGCTTGTTTTGGATATCAAAGTAAAGTTAAACCAGAAAGTATTGACTTAAACTCGCTACCGTGGCTACCTCTAGAAGAAAAAACCGCATTTATCGGAGACTTGGATCATGATTGTAGTAACACCAGCAGAAACTAGGACTGTACTTGAAAACATTAGCTGGCAAACGTTTAAAGCTATGTTATCTGACACGGGATCGGAGCGGAAGAACAGACTTGCTTATGACAATGGAATAGTAGAAATCATGTCTCCACACAAGGCACACGAAAACCCCAACCGCTTAATTGAAGGTTTTATTGTGGTGTTATGTGAAGAACTGGGCTTGGAAATTAGCCGTACTGGCTCGCTGACTTTAATAAGAGATGACTTAGAGAAAGGAGGGGAGCCAGACAGTAGTTATTACATTCATGCAGGAGTACTTAGTTAGGAGTAAGGAAAAAATAGACTTAGCCTTTGATCCACCACCAGACCTTGTGATTGAAGTGGAGTACTCACGCTCTGCTATAAATAAATTGGATCTTTATGCTGCAATGGGTGTCTCTGAATTCTGGCGGTACAACGGTAAAATCCTGAAGATTTACAGACTCAATGGCAAGCAATATTCCGAGGTTGATTTCAGTCCTACCTTTCCCTCTATACCAGTGAAAGAAATTCCCCAATTTATTGAAGCTGCTAAAAAGAATGGGGAAATAGCAACTACTAAGAGTTTCCGTGCTTTGGTTAGAAGCTTAATATGAGCGATTACTTCAATGCTACGCCATACCTTCTACTGCATCTCCCTCCCCTAAGAATGGTTTGATAGCTCTGACAGTGATGATGATTTCATAACAGCGATCGCGGCGATCTAATTCCTGTTTGTGCAATTCTTCTGTTGCTAGCCCTTGAATAAAGGCAGTTGCTGCAAGGACGTTCCCGTAAGTTTCAACATTAACATTGGTACTGGGAAAAAACTCTTCAAATAGCCGTCTTCCAGATAAAGTCGTAAAACTCCAACACCAGTAGTCTCCCCATTGATCTGCAGCAATCGGAGTGATTCCTGGAAAGGTAACCAATACAACTCCACCAGGCTTCAAAATCCGATAAATCGTGTTGAGAGCCGCTCGTAGATCGTATATGAGTTGCAGTGTCTGCGTCAGAATCAAGCAGTCAAAGGCATCTGAGGGAATGCGATCAGCACAAGTCAAATCACCAACAATTGTTGCTTCTGGGTTGCCTTCGACAACGTGCAGCACATCACTTTGGGTTACGCGCTCTCCACCAAACTGTGTTGTATAAGATCTATCACCAATTTCCAGTACACGCCCTTTTATATCACTAGAATTTTGGGCAAGAAAGTTTTCAATGTAGTAACGGTCTATAGGCGTGCCTCTATTATACCCTGAATTGTAACTAATTGGCGTTAATCTTCTCAGGCTACCAAAATCTACTGCTCCTACTGGTGGTCGATATTTCTCACCTAGTAAAGACTTCCCAAGCCAACGGTGAATAGGTGCAGGTAATGTCTTCTGTGCAATTAATTTCAGTTGTTGTTTCATTGCTGATGTCTAATTTTTAGTGTGCCTTTGCGTATTCCTACTGCCTATCCATACATGGTGTAAAGTCGATTCAGCTTACATAACATGCGCTTTACGAGAGTATTTTGAGGTAATTTGTCACACTTTGTCAAAATATTAGACCAATTTTAAAAATGTTTGCAACACAGGAATTAATTGTAGGAGCGAACAGCCGTACCCTATACAGATACCGATGTAGGGGCGTTTGCCGATACATCGGTATCTGTGGTATCTTCTCCAAGTTCTGATCATCACTGTTTCATGAGGAGAGCGATGCCTGCGGCAGGCTACGCCTACACATTTTCCACCTGCACTCTAAGTGCTTTTGTTCATTAAACTCACTAACGCTTCTATTAACATCTGATTTTGTTCGTTCGTGCCTACCGTAATCCGCAGCTTATCCTCTAAACCAGGTTGCTTAAAGTAGCGCACCAAGATTCCTCGTTCTTTCAATGCCAAATAAAGAGACTCAGCATTTCCCTGTGGAGAAGTTGCCAAAACGAAGTTACCTTGAGAATCAAGCACTTTCCACCCCAGATTCTTCAAATCTACCGTTAGCTTCGCCCGTGAAATTTTCACTTTGTCGGCACAAGCATTCTTGTAGGCTTGATCCCGCATTGCTGCTGTACCCACGGCTATGGCGATCGCATCAATGTTGTAACTGTCTTTTACCTTAAATAAGCCAGCTAACAGTTTTGGATTTGCAATCCCGAAGCCCATCCGCAAACCTGCCAAAGAATACCCTTTTGACATAGTACGCAAAACAATTACGTTCTCGAATTCTTGTATCAACGGTAACGCTGTGTACTCAGCAAAGTCAGCGTATGCCTCATCAATCGCCACAATTCCCGATACTCGCTGTGCCAATTCCCGCAAATCGTCCAAAGGTACCGTGTGCCCGGAGGGGCTATTCGGAGAGGCAATAAACGTAATTGCTCCATTTGCCGCAACGAGATCCTCAATCGGTAACTGAAAGTTGCCATAAGGAACCTCAACCACGGACGCAGGTTGCATGGCTGCTAAAGTTCGATATAGCACGTAGGTAGGCATGGGATACACGACTTTGCGTTGGCGTAGCCCGCAGCAGGCATCGCTCCCCTCCGCACAGGATCGGATCAGCACATTCAGTATTTCATCGCTTCCATTACCGACAATTACCCAATCCGCAGGTACTCCCAATGCATCGCTGACTGCCTGACAAAACTCTTTCGCAAATGGATCGGGGTAGCGGCGCAGCCATTCACTATCTAATGAACGTAGTACTTCCATTGCCTTGGGAGAAGGCGGATAAGGATTCTCATTTGTGTTGAGTTTGATAATTTTTGTTCCTGGTTTGGGTTGTTCACCAGGAATGTAGCCAGTCATGGCATCAATGGCAGGACGGAAGTAGCTCATATTCAGCATTCAGCTATTAGGAATCAGTGAGTGATTCTCATCACTCAGGTATGGTAGAAAAATTTCCAGTCAAGTCGAGAGAGTGTCAAAATGTTATTGTAAAGTTTATTCACGTTTGTCATTTATGCCAAAAGCAACCTGGAAGGGCACAACTTTAGCCGAAAGCGATAATACCGTAGTTGTAGAAAACAACCATTACTTTCCTCCTGAAGCAATTAACAAGCAGTACTTTAAGGACAGTAATACCCATTCGACCTGTCCTTGGAAAGGTCTTGCCAACTATTACAATATTGAAGTTAACGGAGAAGTTAACAAAGATGCTGCTTGGTATTATCCCAGCGCCAAGGAAAAAGCAAAGCAGATTGAAGGCTATGTGGCTTTTTGGAAAGGAGTGAAGGTCGAATCTTAGTCAACCGCCCTTGCAAAAAATATAAGGGAATTGAGTATTGGTAATTGGGGTTTAATCATTGTTCTTTCTTTCTATTCCCCATTACCATTACCTCTTATTCTCTAGCAATTACTATATCATTAGACTTAATAACTGCATAAGCTTCTCCTCCCTCCACAAGTTCTAATTCTTCTGCTGAGACTTTAGTGATAATTGAGGTAAGTTCAACTTTGTGAACAATCTCCAGCGTAACTTCACTGTTAACTGCTCCTGTGACAACTCGTTTGACAACACCCTTCAAGATATTGCGGGAACTAACTTTGAGTGATTTCTTTTCACTTAGAACTTCTCTCTCATTATCAGTGTAAGCATCGTAAGCATAAGCATTCGGATTGCGAATATCCTCCGTCGTTACTCTCCGCATATTTGGTCGCGAGGGTGGTAACGGCTCGGGTGGTGGGGATTGCTTATTCAAACCCCGTACGAGTTCCCGCAAGATCTCAGTTTTGGTGCGTTGAGAATTCTGGCAGAACTCTTCGAGAATTTTCTTCTCCTCCTCTGATGTCTGAAATGTAATCCATCCTTGATCTTTTCTAGGCATATTTTTACCAAATTTGTTGGTAATCTCTAATTATCTTGGTACAATCCTATCAGGCTTAAATCCTTTGAGAAACATTCTTTGCGATCACATCTTTAATCTAAGAAATTTCTTTCCTTGGTACATAAGCCAGTTAACTCCTAGCACAGGGCGAAGAAGTGGCTGTCCCGTTTCCTGTTGTAACACAATCCAACATCAATATACTTATTTGCGCTACCGCTATCACAGAGGAAGCGATGGTAGCAATCAGCGTCTCTACACCAGTCAGTAAGAACACTTGTTAAGATCGATGATAATTTTGAGGGTACCAATGTCTATTGAACTTGGAATCCCAATCGTCCATCCTATTTAAAAGTAGTCAGAATATCCTGGCTGCCTAGAAACTGATCCAGTTTTCATCTAGCGAGCAAGCTTAAGCTATCCAGTGGCAAAATCGGTTTCTTGTGCGATCGCCACTCGGAAGTCGTTAATCTGTGACAAATTTATTTATAGCAATCCTATGTGATTTCTAAAAATCTCGCCTGCTAAGATTCCCGACTTCTTTAAGAAGTCGGGAATCTTACAACAAACAACGAACTATTAACAATCTTTAACTTTCTTAAAAACTTGTAATATTTAGAAAAAGGAGTGACATTAAAGACAACCTTCACCAGTCCAATGATTAAATATCCTCAACTTCAAGCTGAGCAGCGGTTACAGCATCAAAAGCGAAAGCCAAAATCAACGGCATTGGACAGCGGAACACATAAGTAGAAACAATGGCAACAATTGTGCCAATCACTGCCGATATAGACCACCATCTTTCCTCAAAGGTTAATCCTTTTTCGGCTTTAATGAACCTGAGTACTTTAGGCGGAATAGGTTCAGGCATGACTGCTCCTGGAGGAAAAGCCCAGTAATTGTTGTTCCGTTCTACAAATAAATCCGTCCAGCCATTGTCATGACACCATTCGTTAATCCATTCATCACTGTAATGTTTCATCTGCATGGGTGTAACTCACTTGGTAAATATTTAAAAACTTATGAGGTGAAGACCATCAATGCACCAACTATTAAATAATTGTGAAAATATTTAATTAGGGAAAAACATTTTTCAGACAGCAATCTTAAATAATTTTTGCAGAAATCTATCTCAGGAGCGTTCTTAGGAGTGCGAGACGCTGCGCGTACCCTTTCGGGGAAGCAAGCTACGCGGAGCGTGTCCGACAGCACAAGGCACGGCAGTTGTGAGACTGTCAGTAAACTCTTTTACCAATTCCCTACAGTGGCAAAGCCGCATACAGGAATATTTCACCAAACCAATGTTTTGTCTTGACGGCTCATATAATATTCACAACATCTTTGGGATTGCTATGGCGGCAGACAAAAATAGTTTCTTACTTATCTTACTTAAGAGGCTAACAGGACGTAGAGTTAACTTCCACGAAAAGAAAACAAACTTTACAGCAGTTCAGTGAAAGGTTATATGGGTTGTGGAAATAGCTCAAAAGTCAGGGGATCTTAATATTTTTTTTTAAAGCTTAACAAAGTCATCGGAACTTTACAAACAGAGTATAAAGAATTGACGAAATAAGCTAAAAACGGTGAACAATAACCATAGCTCATCCAGGAGTTTTGCTCACCTATGCAGCCTATTTGTACATTTAACGTCTCCCCTTCGCTACCAGAGCGACTCGAACCGCTAAGGAAGCTTGCCTACAACCTACATTGGGATTGGAACGTTGAGACCAAAGACTTATTTCGCCGCTTAGACCCCAGTTTATGGGAATCCAGCCGACACAATCCGGTTCTGATGCTTGGTACCATCAGTCAAGTGCGGCTAACGGAAGTTGTGGAAGATGAAGGCTTCCTAGCGCAAATGGATCGAGCTGCACGTCAATTAGAAGATTATTTGCAAGAACGCACTTGGTATCAGAAACAGCGTTCAGCAATTAATACTCAGCACTCAGCAGATCAAACTCCAAATCCCGTAACTAAGAGCCAAAATTCCGAATGTTACGCCTATTTTTCTGCTGAGTTTGGGCTTGTAGATTGTTTGCCCATATATTCTGGAGGCTTGGGTGTTCTCGCTGGGGATCACCTCAAATCTGCTAGCGATTTAGGGCTACCTCTTGTTGGTATAGGTTTACTTTATCAGCAAGGTTACTTTGCCCAGTATTTAAATGCCGATGGTTGGCAGCAAGAACGCTACCCAATCAACGACTTTTACAATATGCCTTTGCACTTAGAGCGCAATCCCGATGGTTCAGAACTGCGAATTACCGTAAACTATCCGGGGCGCAGCGTGTATGCTAGAGTCTGGCGCGTACAAGTGGGAACGGTACCGCTTTATATGCTAGACACTAACATTGAACCCAATAATGAATATGACCAAGACATCACAGATCAGCTCTACGGTGGCGACATAGATATGCGTATCCACCAGGAAATTATGCTGGGTATTGGTGGTGTACAAGTACTGAGAGCGTTAGGATATAAAGTTACTGCCTATCATATGAATGAAGGTCATGCGGCATTCTCCGCCTTGGAGCGTATCCGCAGCCTGATTCAGGAAGAGGGGTTAAGCTATACTGAGGCCAGACAGGTTGTGGCTTCCTCGAATATTTTCACCACTCATACGCCAGTACCGGCAGGCATTGACTTATTCGTACCAGATAAAGTTTTGTACTATCTGGGATACTATGCAGATGTCTTTGACTTGAGCAAAGAACAATTTTTAGCCTTGGGGCGAGAGAACGTTGATGAACCATCAGAGCCTTTCAGCATGGCAGTACTGGCGCTGAAAATGGCAACATTTTCCAATGGTGTGGCACAACTGCACGGTATTGTATCACGGGAGATGTTTAAAGGTCTGTGGCATGATGTGCCAGTAGACGAAGTTCCGATCGCCGCAATTACCAACGGTGTTCATGCCCGTAGTTGTGTTGCCAAATCGACTCAGGAATTATATGAGCGCTACCTAGGTCCCAATTGGTCATCAGCTTCAACTGACAATCCGTTATGGGAGAGGATGGACGCTATTCCTGATGAGGAATTGTGGCGTAATCACGAGCGTTGTCGCTTGGATATGATTTTGTATGCGCGAGAACATCTGGTCAAGCATTTACGCGATCGCGGTGCTTCTTTTTCGGAAATTGCTTCTGCACAAGAAGTTCTAGATCCTACGGTATTAACTGTTGGCTTTGCGCGTCGTTTTGCTACCTACAAACGTGCCACCTTATGGATGCGTGACATTGAGCGGATCAGGCACATTTTACTCTCTAATAAAAACCGCAAGGTACAATTTGTGATTGCTGGTAAGGCACACCCGAAGGACATTCCTGGTAAGGAACTTATCCGCGAAATCAACCACTTTATCGAAGAACAAGGTTTGCAAAAGCAGATCGTGTTTATTCCCAACTACGATATTCACATCGCCCGATTAATGGTGGCAGGTTGCGATATCTGGTTAAACACACCACGTCGTCCACGGGAAGCTTCCGGTACCAGTGGAATGAAAGCAGCAATGAATGGTTTGCCGAATTTAAGTGTACTAGATGGCTGGTGGGATGAAGCCGATTATGTCCGTACTGGTTGGGCGATCGGACATGGGGAGATGTATGACGATCCCAATTATCAGGATGAGATAGAGGCGAACGCCCTGTACGATATTCTAGAAAAGGAAGTTGCGACTCTGTTCTATGATCGCGATGTAGATGGCTTGCCCAGGCACTGGATTGCTAAAATGAAGGATGCTATTCGGATGAATTGTCCGTTCTTCAATACAGCACGGATGGTGCGAGAATATGCAGAACGGGCTTATTTCCCAGCAAGCGATCGCTACCACACTCTGACTGGCGATCACTATTCTCCAGCTAAAGAATTAGCAACTTGGAAAGACAATCTTACCAACCACTGGTACAATATCAAAATTAAAGATGTTGATGTTTCCGCAAAAACAGATATTGAGGTAAATCAAACGGTAAGTGTGAAAGCCAAAGTTGATTTGGCAACTCTCACAAATGATGATGTCCAAGTTGAGTTATACCAAGGCACAATTGATGCCAGTGGCGAAATTGTCAACGGCGTGTCCGTCGTCATGAACTACCGTGGAGAGGAACAAGGGTTAAGTTCTTACACGGCTGATATCATCTACGCTTCCTCTGGTTTGCAAGGTTTGTCTTTGCGAGTGTTGCCAAAACACAAACACCTTTCTAGTTCTTATGAACCAAGATTAATTGTTTGGGCACAATAATGTAAAATTAGAAATTAAAAAACGACGAGCCATTTTTAATTTTTAATTCTTTGGGGGATGACAATGTAACCTGTGGTGCGATCGCATAGTACTAGGTTGCGTTGTTCACCCCAATACCACCAGTATGCTGCCACATAACTACAGATCAAGCTATCAAGTTTGTCTTCTAATTGTTTGAGTGCTGCGCCTGTAGTGGGGATTTCATACCGGAATGAACCACAGAGGTATAGAGGCGGTTGGAGAGAGGGTAGTATATTCTCAATGTAATTGTAGAGTTTGAGAAGTTCTAAGCGACGCTCGTTGAGGCGTCCTTTTTTGTATTTAAGAATGCGTTCTAGGTTGAATAAGTTGATTGTGGCAGGGTGAGGAAAAACTTCGATTTGATATCGTCCAGGTTTTTGTGGTTCAATGGTCGGTGCGTGACTGAAACCGCGAGATTCGAGTGCTAAACCGAAATTGACGGTGCGAGGAGCGAAGGGTAGGTTGAGATTAGCTGGGTAGCATCCTGCATGATATTTGCCAAAGTATTTGTGGGTAAGTTTGTCAGGTAAACGACTTCCGGTGGCATTGGGGATGAGGGTGGGTGCGTCTACGGCAATGATACCTGGTTCATCTGGTTGTATGCAGTTGTCGAGCCAGGTGAGGAGGTCTGCAATCTCCTCTATACGGTTTAAGTCAAGTAGTTGTAGTTGTCCGTCAACCAGTTTTAAGTAGCATAAGCCACTGGGCTGGGATTTCCAGCCCAAGTCAATTCCAATAAATTTCATCACCGTCAACTTGAATATGCAGTTATTGTCGCATTAAGATAATTTGCCCACTATAGAAAAGTTATAAAAATGATTTAATGCTTGTCATTAGTAAAAGAACATTGAGAGAATTTTGGGAAAAACACTCCAACTCTCAATCTGGACTATTATTATGGTATCAGCGCATATCTGATTCTAAGTTTCAAAATTTAAATGACTTACGCCAAGTATTTCCTTCTACAGATATAGTTGGTAATTTCACCGTATTTAATGTAAGTGGTAATAATTATTGGCTCATCACTTATATAGATTACCAGTACCAAACAGTATTTGTCCGCGCTGTACTTACCCATGCTGAGTATGATAAGGAAAACTGGAAAAATGACGTGTGGTTTAAAAACTCCTAGCAGTTACTACATAAATCTAATTAACACATTTCCTCCACGTCCGATTACAAATGAAGCAGAGTTAATCGCTACTCAAAATCGGATTAATTTTATATTAGATAAGGGAAATCTCACACAGGACGATAGAGACTATCTCAAGGTACTTGGCACTCTCATATACGATTATGAACAGAACCACGAGCCAATGCCTACTCTTAGAGGAGTTGAACTTCTTAAAGCATTGTTAGAGGAATCAAATCTTTAGGTTGAAGATTTGATTCACATATGTGAAAGAGAATCTACAGTTTTAGATGTTTTGACTGGTACACTTCTATTGACGGATTATCAAATCAAAGAATTGGCTACTTTTTTTCAAATTTCTCCTAGTTACTTTGTAGAGTATTAAGTCAATCGTCACAAATAAATAAAGGTTCGTAGTGAGCGCTTCAGCGCTCTAGATCTCAGCCCGCTCACATCGGTGATAAGTTAAGGTCATGAACAATTTGTCAATAAGTAATAGTGCTTTAAATCAGGCCAAAAGTCTGGGTTGAAAACACAATTTTCACTTGGCGATGGCGAGTGGATTTAAACCGATCATTCATTCAGGCACTGAAAACCAGTACAAATGTGAATTGAATACCTCAAACTTTATTCAATTTTAAGGATAATTACGAATTGATAAAAGTAATTTAGTTTTAACCTGTCACGAATGGCCCGCTCAGTGCTTATTTTTTTTAAGATTCCTCTCTTTTTAACGGCAGGGCTGTTTCATTTCACAAAGTAAGGTTTTGGAACTACCTACACCACTCCCTTC
>JAQYWP010000981.1 GCA_029379285.1 Rhizonema sp. PD38 | reverse complement strand
GATGCTCACAGATAGAAAGTTATGTAAACTTTTTACACAATACTATCATGCATCCATCTGTAAAAATTTTAGCAGATGCAAAGGTCGATAACTTGGCTAAAAGCCAAGATTTAATTTCAATTGGAAAAGATTCAGTTATCAAAGGTCAATTATTAGTTTTTCCCCACGGAGGGAAAATAGAAATTGGTGAGTCTTGCTATGTTGGTGAGGGTACACGTATATGGTCTGCTAATTCAATTAAAATTGGCAATAGAGTTTTTATTTCACATAATGTTAATATTCACGATACAAACTCACACTCTATAGATGCGGTTTTACGATATAAGCATTTTCAGGCAATAATGTCGGTGGGTCATCCTAGTACTAACGATTTTGATATACAATCCAAGGCTGTTTGTATAGAAGATGATGTATGGATAGGATTCAATTCTACAATCCTCAAAGACGTAAAAATTGGACGAGGATCTATAGTAGCTGCCTGTTCAGTTGTCACTAAAGATGTTCCAGAGTTTGTTATTGTTGCTGGAAATCCGGCTCAGGTTGTAAAACATATTAATAAACAAGATTCAACGCTTAGTGAAAAAATATTTACTTGATGTGTCAATAATTTTTGATTATCTTTTTTATATACATGTTAATCAATAGAATTAAGGATTCTGTATCTAGAATAGGAAATAGATTTTCTCCAAATGTCAAAGTTCATACTTCCTCAAAATTAAATTTACTTAAACTTCGGTTAAAACCTAGATGCTTAGTAGTTATTGAAGAAGAAAGTCAGGTGCTTGGATCTTTGATATTTGATAGAGAAAACGCATCTATTTCAATTGGGAAAAGAGTATTTATCACAGGTTCAGTTATTGCATCTCAAAATATAGAAATTGGTGATGATGTACTTATTTCATGGGGAACGACAATTGTTGACCATAATTCTCATTCTATATCTTTTTCAGATCGTAAAAAAGATGCTGTTGATTGGATGGCAGGAAAAAAGGATTGGACTCATGTCAAAATTGCTCCTGTCAAAATATCTAGCAAAGTTTGGATTGGGTTTAACTCGATTATTCTTAAGGGTGTGACGATTGGCGAAGGAGCAGTAATTGGAGCCGGATCAGTTGTTACAAAAGATGTTCCAGCCTGGACAATCGTTGCTGGTAATCCTGCTCGTATTATTCGGGAGATTCCAGAAAATGAACGCTAAGCTCCTGACAATGCTTTTGATATTGTTTGCGAACAAGTGCAACAGTAACATCACGTCCGTGAAGAAAAAAACTTTAAATATGCCTCTCTTAAGTCAAATGTTCCAGGTTGTCTTTATTTACACATCTCAAGCGGTGAAACAGTTATGACTCAGCATCAATCAATCTTAGTCACTGGAGTCTGTGGTTTCATTGGTCGCTATGTTGCTCGCTATTTTTGTGAGCAAGGTTGGTCTGTCATTGGCATTGACAACTCTCCTCCTGAGAATGCACCCCTTCCCAACTTATCAACCTACCACTGCTTCCATCTGCCAGACCCAGCGTTGAATGACTTATTGCAAGAATACTCTCCTCAAGTCTGCATACATTGTGCCGGTCGTGCCTCTGTAGGTCTATCTATTACTAACCCTGTCGCTGATTTCTATACAAATACTACTCTGACCTTTGAAATCCTCAATGCCTTGCGCCTCAATGCTCCTAAATGTCGATTCATTTTCCTCTCTAGTGCAGCTGTTTATGGCAACCCAGAGTCACTACCAGTAAACGAAACACAGTCTCTTGCTCCCCTCTCCCCTTATGGTTTTCACAAACGGCAGTGTGAGCAGCTTTGTCTGGAGTTTACCAAAATCTATGACTTGCCAACGACGAGTCTGCGAATCTTCTCCGCCTATGGTCCAGGTTTACGCCGTCAGGTTCTTTGGGACATTTGCCAGAAAGCTATCAGTCAAAACTGTGTCACTTTGCACGGCACTGGACAGGAAAGTCGTGATTTCATCCATGCCCTTGATATTGCTAAAGCCTTAATGGTAGTGGCAAATTTTGCCCCAATGCAAGGAGAGGTTTACAACCTAGCTTCTGGCACAGAGGTGAGTATTTCTGAATTAGCCCGGATGGTTTTAGATGCTTTAGAACACGAGGGCATTCCTCAGTTTGACGGCATTGTCCCAATTGGTACACCCCTCAACTGGCGAGCTGAAACCTCTAAGTTAGCTGCTTTAGGGTTTACAGCCTCTGTTCCCCTAAAAAAAGGTGTAAAAACATTTGCAAATTGGTGTCGAGCGGAGCTTGTAGGATTATGAAAAAATTGCATATCTCTCTTTGGATGGCAGGTAATTCTGGCTGGATGGGAGGTACTATTTATACGCAAAATTTAGCTCGTGCAATTGCCAGTCTGCCCTTGGAAGAAAGAGCTAATATCAAACTAAGTGTAACTTGTTTTTCGTCTAACTTAAACTTGGTTAAACCTATACTCTCCTATGTTGACCAAGTTTATATTTACGGAAAGCTTTATCTTAAAGTTTGTCATAGTTTGGCAGAGCGCCTAGTTTTTTTACCTATTCAAATTTTCAATCCTTTGAAAATTGATTTTCTCTACCCAACTTATGTAGGCACAAGATATCCCTACTCTTGGGGGGGTTGGATTCCTGATTTCCAACATCATTATTTTCCAGAATTTTTCTCTACAAAAGAGGTTTCCAGGCGCAATGTCCTCCACAAAAAAATAGCTGACTCTGCTCCTGTAATTATTCTTAGTAGCCAGATGGCACAGTCGGATTTTCATCGTTTTTACCCCGAAGCAGCATCACGAACTCAAGTCTTGAACTTTGTTAGCTATTTAGATCCAGACTACTTTGAACTCAATCCGCAACTCACTCAAGAGAAGTATGGACTGCCGGATAATTTTTTTCTAATTAGTAATCAGTTTTGGAAACATAAGAATCATGCTTTAGTCATCGAAGCTTTGGGTATCCTACAACGAAGAAAAATTTATCCTACAGTTGTCTGCACTGGTAGTTTACAAAATAAAAGCAATTCAGAATATTTTAGTCAATTAATGTCTAGAATTGAAGAATTAAATCTTGGTAAGCAAGTCCGAATTTTAGGTTTAATTCCTCGTGTTGACCAGATACAACTTATGAGGAGGTGTTTGGCAGTTATTCAACCTTCTTTGTTTGAAGGATGGAGCACTGTTATCGAAGACGCAAGAGCATTAGGTAAGCCAATGTTAGTTTCTGATTTCCCAGTTCACTTAGAACAAAATCCACCCCATACATACTTTTTTGAAAGGCATAATCCAGAACAGCTAGCTTCATTGATGTCTGAAGGGTTTTATCATTTTCAAGTTGGTCCAGATATAAAGAAAGAAAATGTAGCTGTACAGAATAATTTTTCTGCTATTCAAGCTTACGGCAGGCAGTTACTAAAAATAGTAAATACTTCTATCGCAATCCGTGGGGAGTCGTGAAAAATATAGCTAAGGAAATGAACCGCCAAGAACGCGAAGGGAAGAAAGATATATATAATTTTCAAACTCTGATTTAGGACTGCTATAGAACATACAGCAAATTGCAATCAAACGTGCCACAAACGAAAATCATCAAAATCACTACCAGAATTCATTTTACGATTTATTGTTGTGGCGGGTTTGATCTCAAACTGCTGTA
>JAQYWP010000980.1 GCA_029379285.1 Rhizonema sp. PD38 | reverse complement strand
TGTAAAGACTGGCTATGGCTGACTTAGAGAGTCAAGTAGCTAGTGACGGCTTACAAAAATTCCCAACAGATGTTTCCTTTGGCAACAATTATTTACAAAAATTCCGTAAACATACTGAGCAAATTCGGAGAACGACTGGACGAAACGAGATTGCAAAAGTTTCAACAGTATTTAGTACAGCTTTATAAAGAAACGATATAAATACCTTCACGACTGACGGCATAGTCTGACAGTGTTGGTATTGCCCCGACAGACAATGCAAACTCATCTAACAACCCATCGATACTAGATTCCAACTCATCTTCATCTTCAATATTAAATTCAGTAGGTGTTTGTTTCGCAATGCTTCTACCGTTGGTGCAAACGCATCTGCTAATAGCTGAAGAATGCTTTGAGCGTCGCGACGTGCGATACTTTCCCTTAGTTTCTGCTCTAATTCAGGTGACAATTGCAGGGTAATAGCCGTCATACCAAGAACTTATGAGGATGAACTGTGTTTTCCATGTTATCAACTATCAAGCGAATTAACGGCAACTACAGGGGTGGTAAAGTCAAATATATGTGGAGGTGGTAACTATGACTCAAGCACAAACACGAACTGAACCAAAAATATACACCTTTGATGAGTTTATCGAATGGTATCCAGACTCACTAAATAGCTACGAGCTACACAAAGGAGTGATCATCGAAATGTCCCCACCAACAGGCAAACATGAAGGTGTTGTCGGATTTTTAGCCGCACAAATAACTTTTCAATTTTTGCAGATGGGCCTACCGTACCGCATTCCCAAAACTGCGTTTGTCAAAACACCCGGTGATAAGTCTGCCTATTCCCCTGATATTTTGGTACTAAATTATGACAATGTTGTAAATGAACCAAAGTGGGATAAGCAATCAACTGTGTCCTTACCCGCGTCTGTTCCCTTAGCAGTCGAAGTCGTCTCCACTAATTGGCGTGATGATTACTACGATAAGTTTGCAAGCTATGAAGAAATGGGCATTCCAGAATACTGGATTGTAGACTATGCTGCGTTGGGCGGGCGTAAATTTATCGGCAATCCCAAACAGCCGACGATTTTTGTGTGCGAATTAATTGATGGCGAATATCAAATGACCCCGTTTAGAGGAACTGACCGTATCGTATCGCCTACTTTCCCGCAATTCAATCTAACTGCACAACAGATTTTTGACTCGGTATTGTAGATTTAATTAACAGTTAAGCAGCTCTCAATACGGTTTGGTTAAACTCTAAGTAGGATTAAGTACAGAAAAAGAGAGTGTTTTTATTTTGACCCCTACTTTCTCAACCGAAAGCGTATCGGCATTCCGTCGGACGGATAAATCAAAAGGTTCTGCTGTAAATTTTCCACTGATGAACGACCGTTAACTAACTCCCAGTCAAAATAGCGTAGCAGCATTGCCAGCATCACTGTTGCTTCCTGCATTGACAGATGCTCGCCCAAGCAACGATGATAACCTGAGCCAAAGTCGATCATTGGAAGTGGACTGCTTTCTGTACTCTTGTCTAACCAACGCTCCGGCAAAAATTCTTCACTCTGAGGATAGACTGATGGATCTCGTCCAGCAGCAAGCATTGACCATGATACTGTCGTCCCACGAGGAACAACTTGACCGTCAATCACAATGTCACGTTGAGCCTCTAATGAAGTCGAGCCGGAGGCGACTGAATAAAGGCGCAAAGTCTCCTTGATAATGGCGCGAACGTAAGCTAGTTCTCTTAGGGTTTCTATATTAATACCGCCTCGACTTTCCCAAGCTTGGTTTACGACAGCCTGTGCCTGCTGAAAAACCCTTTGATTTAAGGTTAACTCTGCTACGGCAAAGGATAAAGTATGAGCTGTGGTGTCAGTACCAGCTACTAACAGTTCAATAACTTCTGCTATGAGTGATTCTCGATTGTATTTCGGTTCTTTGGTAGCTATTTTCACTAATATTGATTCAAGGAACAAAGGACTTACCTGTGATAAATCGGTCTTGTTTTGTTCTCTTATCTGTAAAGCTAAGTCTACTCTGGGAGTAATAAACTCCTCTAAGTATCGCCGGGAAGCCCAATAATTGCGGGAATTTTTAGTTGGCAAATATTTCATCCATCTCTTCTCTCCAGTAATTAACCGTAGGAACCGATAGCCGACAGTAGACATTGCCTCGGACATCTTGAGTACTTCGAGGGGTGGTCCTTCCTGACTCTTGCTCTTTTTATCTACAGGAATACCCAGTACGATACAGCAAATCACCCTCATCGTCAGTTCTACAAACAGAGGATCTACCTGAACTTCTTTTGGTGGTGCAGTTTCTTTAAGTGTCTCGATAACTTGAGAGCAGGCTTTGCTAATCATCTCAACATATCTGGAGAGACTGTTAGAACTGAATTCGGGGTTCCAAGCCTTGCGTCGCCACTGCCACTCAGTGCCGTTTTGACCCAAAAGAATCGGTCCAGCAAGGTCATTCCAAGCAAGCGTTTCTTGGAATGACCTTACTAGGCTACCATCTCTCATCCCATTGACAATGGTGTCTTCGATGACTTTTGGCTTACTCAAAATGAGAACTGGATAGCCAGTCCAGTAAACATACATTGGTCCTAGCTGCTGGCTCCAATCAAACAATAATTGGAAGTATTTCTTCTGTTTTACTGCTGCCAATACTTGAGGGATATTTCCTAACAGCCAGTGTCTCTTAGGAGAAGGGAGCGAGTGTAGAGATTTGTAAGTGTTCTTTTGAAACCACCAGCGCAAGCCTTGTATGACCACTATGCTAGTAACACCTAAGGCTGTAACTAGATAAGGAAATGAGTCAGAAAAAGCAATCTGAGCCGCAATCTTTTGGAACATGAATCCGCCTTCGTCCAACAAAAACTTCAGATGATCCAGATACTAACGTATTATTTCCAAATTCATTGAGCTGATAGTCATCCGAAGGACTCAGGCAAAATTGCTCTAATCGATTAATTAATCGAACCGTGCTTGAGCCAAAAGCGCTGCTGTATTCGTAGAGTGTGCGTTAATTCGATTAATCTTGAAATTGAGTTAATAACCAAGCATAGACTTGGTCCTGATTCATTTGCCGCGATCGCCCGAAAGTATCATTGAGTAGCGCAATTGTCAATCCTGGTATCACTTGATATTGAGTAATTCTTCTGCTACCACCATTTTCAATAGTAAAAGCAATGACTTGGATATTCTGCACATCTACTATCCAGTATTCACTCACTCCGAGATCTTCATACAACAGTCGTTTTTCACCCTTATCATCAGCAAGTGAGGAGTTAGCAACTTCAATGACTAAAGCTGGTGGTGGATAAATGTCTAGGTTGATGATAGAAGTTCCGTAAGGAACGACATCAGCGTTTTCATTAATGTAATAAGAGACATCTGGTTGAGCATCATTAAAACCTGTTTTCCGATAGGTACAGTTATCTTTACCATTTAGATTGATATTTTTAGTAGCAGCAAACAAGCTGATAACAGAAATAATAATTGTGTGGTCGCTAGCATGATCGTTTCCAACAGCCTGGGTCTCAATCCTTATTCTTTGATTATGGTAGTAGCACTTGTTTTTTTCATCTACTTGTTCTATAGGAATCCTACTTGAATCTTACTCAGTATACTTAGAAGGAAAACTTTGT
>JAQYWP010000979.1 GCA_029379285.1 Rhizonema sp. PD38 | reverse complement strand
CACCACCTCTCTATATATATTTATCATCTGTCGCATTCTTTTTTCAAATTGGTATAAGTCCTAATCTTCAGTGTTTTAATCACTTCTCAGCGCTGTAATTGGGTCAAGTTTGGCAGCATTGCGAGCGGGAATTACTCCAGCTAGCAACCCAATCACAAACGTCAAACCAAAGCCGAGCAGGATCGACCAGAGCGAAATCACTAAGGGAAATTGGAACAGGTTTGAGGCAGCGACGGCGATCGCAACTCCAAGGCATATACCAACCACCCCTCCCATTGCCGCAATCACCACTGCCTCGGCTAAAAACTGGCTCAAGATGGCAACACTTGTTGCTCCAATCGCTTTACGAATTCCGATTTCCCTCATCCGCTCGACTACAGATACAAGCATGATATTGGCAATGCCAATGCCGCCAACAATTAAAGAAATTGCCGCAACTGCCACAACCATTACAGTAAAAAGTTTAGATGTACTGGTGAGCGTGTTGATGATATCAGCCGAATTCACAGTCCTAAAATCATCTGTATCTCCTTTTTCGGGAAAAAGCCCATGTCGTACCCGCAAGAGATTCGTCGTTTGATATTGGACCGCATCTAGTTGATCCTGACTTTTAACTTTGACATAAATGGAGCGAACGGCAAGTCCCTTGACGGAGTTGTTTCCCACTAAACGGGCAGACATGTTGGTAAGCGGGATATAAATTTGTTCATTTGGGTTTTGTGGTCCTTGCGCTCCCTTGGTCTCCATAACGCCAATTACGTCGTAGGTTTGTCCTTGTATGCGGATTTGTGCGCCTTCTACATTGCTTTGAGTCCCCAGCAACTCATCTCGTGCGGTGGGACCCATAACCGCCACAGGTTTTGCCGCAGCGACTTCCTCTTGAGTAAAAAACCTACCTATTTGAGGATGTGTGTTTCGCACATCTGGATAATTAATATCAGTGCCAATGATGGTCATTGAGTCGTTATTTTGGGCATAGACAACTTGAGAAGTCTGTTGCAAAATAGCAGACACTCGTTCAACCCCTAATACCTGTTGCTCGATCGCCTGAGCATCTTCCAATGTTAATGTTGTGGCACTCCCAGCACCCTGCCGCACCCCACCACTTCTGGCTGCACCCGATTGCACTTGCAAAATGTCGGTTCCGAGTGATTGTAGTCGTTGCTCGGTTGACTTCTGGGTACCTTGACCAATAGCGGTGACAGCAATGACTGCCGTAATGCCAATGATGATGCCCAACATTGTTAGCACGGTGCGGAGTTTATTACTCCAAAGTGCCTCAATCGCCATTGTCAGAATTTCAACGACTGATACCGAAGAACTCCGGTTCAGAACAGATGCCTGTTTAACACGTGGTTTGCGCTTGCCTAATTTTGTCATTGCTAAACCTCGCTTGTAACACCTAGTCTAAAAACCACCGGGAGGAGGACCACCCATCCCGCCACGAGAACCACCCCTGTTTCTATTACTATCTTTGTTAGAATTGGAGGGCGCACTTACCAAAACCCTTTCATTTCCTTCTAAACCGGAGCGCACTTCGGTTTTGTTACTGACGGTAAGTCCAGTTTTAATTGGTACAAATCGAGTACTGCCGTTTTCCGTAAGTACCTGCACTCCAGTGCCGTTCTTCTGACGTGCGATCGCCACCGTTGGCACAACAAGCACATTGTTTAATTTGCCTGCATCAAATTTTGCATCGACATTCATACTTGGAAGCAGGAGAGTTTCAGGATCACTGATATCTACTTTGACTTTAACGCTGGTGACATTGGATGTGACAGTTGCCTGAGCAGCAACAGAGGCAACCTTCCCCTTAAAGGTTCTCTCAGGATAAGCATCCGCTGTAATGGTGACTGACTGCCCTACCTTAATTTTACTAATATCGGTTTCGGCAACATTTGCCGCAACCTGATAGGTTGATGCCAACGACAGAATTGAAGAAGAGGTTGCTCCCGAAACTGAACTCCCCGATGTGGTGGGTGTCACGAAATTACCCGGATCGGCATACTTAGAAGTTACAATCCCACTAAATGGGGCACGAATTACCGTGTCTTTAATTTGTGTTTGAATCGTTTTCAGATTGCCCTGTTGCTGAGTCACTTGAGCACGTGCAGAGTCAATATCTTCCTTACGTGTTCCTGCTTTCAGTAGTGCTAAAGCTTGCTGTTTTTCCCGAACCACTCCCTTTAGTTGCTCAATATCTTCAGTGCGTGATCCAGCTTTTTGCAATGCCAACGCTTGCTGTGTTTCATTGACGGAAGCTTGGGCACTATCACGATCAGCACGTTTTTGGTTTACAGTCTGAAGGGAGATGGCACCGGAATTGTAGAGTTGCTGATTGCGTTGGAAATCATCTTCCGCTTTTGTAAAACTTGCTTGAGCGCTTTTTAAACGCGCCTCAGCTTGACCGATATCTTGAGAGCGGTTACCTGCTTCTGCTTTTTGTAAATTTGCTTGGGCTTGTTCTAATTGTGCTTGTGCTTGTGCAATTTCTTGAGGGCGATTACCGACTATTGCCTTTTGCAAATTCGCCTGGGCAGTAGCCAAAGATCCCTGTGCTTGAATCAGTTGCCCTTGCAGGTTTGAGTCATCCATGTATGCCAAAACTTGCCCTGCTTTAACAGAGTCACCTTCCTTCACCAGCAAGCTCTTTAGCTGTCCAGAGGTTTTGGGACTGACGTTGGTCGATTGTTTAGCTTCGACGGTACCATTGGCTGAAATGACAATCGGTAAAGTTTCTCTCTCGACTGGCACCGTCAGCATTTTGCTTCTGGCTTCAAGGCTTGTGGAAATTATCGTCTGACGGTACACGAGATATCCACCCCCTGTCAGTGAACCAAGTATCAATAACCCCATCAGCCATTTCGTCAGTTTGCGTTTCACCAAGCCTTTTTCCACAGGCTTGAACGTCATAAGTTGGGGAGAATCAAGTGTCATGTGCTTGTTTGCACCTTAGTTATAAACAACAATTGAGTCTTTGCGGTAATTTGTTCTGTACTGTTACGCTTTGAACGTCCGTTTCCAAGTTTTACGGAGAAACTGACGCTGCTCAACCATGTGCAACCCAACCAGTGCCAGTAAGGTGTAGGCGAGCCAGAAATGCAAATTACGAGCGATCGCCGCAATAGAACGATTCTCCTCAAACCAATTGGGCAATGTCACAAAGAAGAATGGAACATCATGTCCACCTGCGTTTGATAATAAAATGCCACTGATTGGAACAACTAGCATCAACACATAAAGCAGTAAGTGGATAGAAAAGGTCTTTATCCAGTGCGGCGTCAGTCTGGGAGTTCGCTTAAGATACTTTCCCCCAAATACTTGCAGTAGGGTAAAAATCCTGAACAGCAGCAGACATAGCACTAAGACACCAAATGACTTGTGGACGTTGTACAAAGAATTTCTAAAAACAACTTCATGCGGCAAGCGCGCCATCACTATACCAACTAAGTATATGAGAAGAAAACAAGCCGCCATCACCCAATGCAGTTTCCATAACCGCTCAAAAGCATGAGTCCATCGAGGTTTTGAGGGAGTTGGGGTATCTGGTATCATAAAGATTTTATATTGATAGGAACTAAAAAAGGCTTGACAGAACAAGGCAAAAGTTAAAAGTTAAAAGGCAAAAGAAAGAAAAAGAAAAAACGGT
>JAQYWP010000132.1 GCA_029379285.1 Rhizonema sp. PD38 | reverse complement strand
GGGAAGTATCGGGGATGGTGGGCAAAGGCGTTTGAGGGGAAGTGTCTGTCGGAAATATTTGTGAAGTTTTCTGCGTGGTAGAGGTTGGGGCAATTTCCTTTGACACTCCGACTGCTGATAAACCTCTTAATGCTTCGGCTGTCCCAACTTGATTTTTTGTAGGAATGAAAACCTCTAGTGTATTTTTTGAACTTTTGGCTGTTTGTGCATTTACATTCAGCGTGCCACCTAGAGGGGCTGCAATCGTTACCACTGTCATTAAAAAAGGCGATAAGAACATTTTATTGAGATTCCTCTTGACATCCACACACCACTACAAGGCAATCATGTTCTGATACAACTAAGATTAGAAACATTATTTCTTTACTTTTGCCTTTTGTAAGCATTCAGCGGTCAGGGGTCAGCAATGAACGAAATTATATAAATCTTCACTTCTTAGCTGCTCAATGACTACAAATCAGACAGGCTGATCAGAGTAAAGGCTAATGGCTGAATGCTTACTGCCTTTTTACTTTATAAAACAAATGGCAACAGGCGAAAAAAAGTATTGTTTTTGGCTTTTCTAATTTTCACGTATCGTAAACCATAGAGAAAAAGCTATGTGCCAGAGTACATGGGTGTCAGCTTTTTACTATATTTGAGCCACAAATGCTACTTGATATTTCCGTACTTTCCAGTGTTTAGGGCTGATATTAAAATTTCTAAGTATTAATTTTTACTGCTTTGAGTACTCTTTGTAAAACCTCCTGGTAAGCATTCTCTACGTTTCCTAAGTCCCGGCGGAAGCGGTCTTTATCCAATACTCGGCGCTCGGGGTCTTCTTTAAAGGAAGTATCCCACAAACGACAGGTATCGGGGCTAATTTCATCTGCTAAAAGCAACTGCTGTTGTGAGTCCACGCCAAATTCTAATTTGAAGTCTACTAAGGTAATACCGCACCCCTGAAAAAAGTCACCAAGGAACTCGTTGATTTGCAATGCTAGATGGGTAATTGTGTCAACTTGTTCCGGGGAAGCTAATTCTAAGAGATAGAGGCGATCGCGTGTTAACAAAGGATCTCCCAAAGAGTCGTCTTTGTAATAAAACTCTACCAAAGGCTTTTTGAGCACAGTGCCTAGTGGTAATCCTGTTTGTTGACACAGACTTCCTGCAGCAATGTTTCTGACAACGACTTCTAAAGGTATAATTTTCACCCTGATCACCCGCATTTGATTCGCTGCTGGGCTGTCCAGAAAGTGAGTTTTAATACCCTGCTTCTCCAACTCTTGAAATAATTTGCTGGAAATACTACAATTAATTACTCCTTTTCCAACGATACTGCCATGCTTTTGGGCATTAAAGGCGGTTGCGTCGTCTTTAAACTCAGTCAGTAAGACTTCAGGATCGTCAGTTGTGTAGAGGATCTTAGCTTTGCCTTCGTATATTTTTGAGCAGATTGACATAGCGTCTTCAATAAAGTTATGGGTAATATACAGCTTTGAGATTTTTTTGGCTTAACCATTTTATCTCTCATTAACCATTGATCACCCATTGAAGAAAACCGCGCTGAAATTTGAACTAGTCGGTGAATGCCAAGCATGAAGGGGATTCACAAGCCGACTCTCTGTTGTGAAATTCAAAATTCAAAAATTATTCTTGTAAAATTGCTTTGTCCCTAAAGAGTCAAAAGAGTATTTTTGACGTTAAAGCAGATTTTTGGCGGGATAAACAGAAAATCATTTTGTACTTATCAAAGTCTAAAAAAGCACTCTTTCACTTGCATATGACAGTGAAATTTAATAAAATTGGTATCGGATGAATCTCAAGATAAATCAGCCAATTTCAGAAAATCAAAATAAGGTAGCTGGTCATTTAGCTTCAGATTTAACAAGAGGGTGTCAATCAATGTGGAGAAAAAATGGATAGCAAAGAGGATTTTCTCTATCCCCGCAATCGATACTACGGTCAGGTTAAGCCAGAAAACTTAGTTTTCAATGCCAACTTGCAAGAATTTGCCCAAAGAGTTAGCTACATTTGCAATCTAGAAACATCTGGTAAACTACCGCCAGAGGAAGCTTACGAGCAAGTCAAAAGTCTTTGGAAGCAGCTAAAACAATCGAAACAAGAACTGAAAATTGGGGAAAACCCCTTTCAGGACGAGAGTGATTCAGGAAACTAAAAGAGTGAGGAACACTCCTCACTTCTGTCTCTGTTGCGTTTACTTTCTTAACATCGTCCAAACTCCATCCCAAGAGTCTGGAGGAGGCTGTTTCAAGTAGTTACGAGTGCGTTCTAGGTGTATAGAAACAGCTTGGTCTTTAGGTCGGATTCGCTTAGCGGCTTCAAAATAGGCGATCGCAGTTCGGAAATCTCCCGATAAATAAGCAACTCGTGCATCTTTATAGTGGGACAAAAATTCATGGGTGGAGTCGTCAAGCGGAGTATTGCGATCGCCAATTAACTCGTAGACATTGACTGCCTGATATTTCCCTTTCACCCGAATTTTGTCTAACTCTCGCACCCAGATGCGATCGCTGCATAACTGGTAAGTAAATTCACTTAAAATAATGTCGCAATGATATTCCTTCGTCACTCCTTCCAAGCGTGAACTTAAATTCACGCCATCTCCAATCACAGTGTAATCCATCCGTTTTTGGGAACCAATATTACCTGAAACAACTTCTCCAGAACTAATTCCAATTCCAATATGAATTTGTGGCTGTTCTTGAACAATTCGCCGTCGATTAAATTCTGCGAGTCGATGTCGCATATCCAGTGCTGCCTGTATCGCTTTCCACGCATGATTTTCTGTGAGTGGTAGAGGTGCACCAAAAACTGCCATTAAAGCATCACCAATAAACTTATCTAAAGTTCCTTCGTGGTTAAAAACTGCCTCCACCATCGTTTCAAAATATTGATTCAGCAACGATACCACCTCTGCGGCTCCCAGATTTTCCGTCAGTGTCGTGTAGCCGCGAATATCAGAAAATAAAATGGTGACTTCCTTGCGTTCACCCACCATTAAAGCATCGTCCCCCAAAGCCATCACTTGTTCTGCCACACGGGGAGTCAAGTAGCGGTACATGGTTGTTTTCATCCGTTTTTCTTGACTGATGTCTTCCAATACAACCAAACCACCACGTACCCCGCCTTCTGGGTTGGTAAGAGGGTTAACAGTAAGATTGACGCTGCGTTCGATGGGTTTGATATTAGTAGCATTCAGGAGTATCGGCTTGGAAGCCAGGGGAATGTTCCAGGGAATGAAAATATTTGGGTAGACGCGATCTCGCATCGCTAAGATGTAAGTTTCATTCGTATTTTCTCCACTCGCAACTTCTGACTCTTGACTCTTAACTCCTAACTCCTCACTATTGACATGATACAGTCCTACCGTCAAACTTTGCTCTGGAACAAAATGTCTTGCTCCAGTTTTTAGACTGTCTTCTAAGCGTGTCTGTAAATTTTCAATCGGCACAACCTCCCAAACCAAGCGCTCAATCAAATTTTGTTCCCACAGATGCTTATTGTTTTTGCCATGAACTTCTGCCGTTGGACAACCAAGCAGCGCCAGTGCTGCATCATTTATCGTCACAATTCTACCTTCCATATCCGTGGAAATTACGGCATTTGACAGACTTTGGAGAATGTCTTTTTGATATTGTTTTTCTAATAGCACATTCTCAAACAAACGGGCATTTTCTAAAGCAATTCCTGCCTGAATATTAAAAGCCCGCATAAATTCTTCATCTGAAGCGGTAAAATAGCCTTGCTGCTTATTAATTAACTGTGTGACGCCGATCAATTCATTAGCTGAATTAAAAACTGGCAGACACAGAATGTTACGAGTTTCGTACCCAGTCTTTGCGTCTGTCGTCGGATCAAAGCGGGGATCTTTATAAGCATCAGCAATATTTAGCCCTTTACCAGTGGAAGCCACATAACCTGCAATACCACGGTTAGAGGAAATACGAATTTCCATCATCGTTTGCCCATCTGCAGCCGCCACCTTTGTCCAAAGTTGCTGCATTTCTTTGCGATACAAAAACAGAGTGCTGCGATCTGCTTGCATTAAAATCCGGGCTTGCTCCATGACTATCTGCAAAGTAACTTCTAGATCCAGACTTTGCCCTAGTGTTTGAGTCGCTCGTAAAAGAGCCGCAGCACCCCTCTGATTGCGAGCTGCCACATAAAAAGACTGGCAGCTTTCTAAAATAATGCCAATAGAAGAGGCAAAGTCTTGAAAACACTCCTCATCTTCGCAATTAAAGGGAATATCTCCAGCTTTATTCGCCAACTGCACAACTGCTACAACCTGGTTTTTACTGCTGAAAACAGGCATACATAAGATACTATGCATCTTATAGCCCATTTGCTTTTCTAAGTCTGAGCTAAAGAGTGGGTGAGCAGAGGTGATGTTCAGAAATTCTCCTGTACTGGCAACATGCCCTGGAATGCCAAGATTGATAGGAGTACGAATTTCTACAGGCTTGTGAGTATTCTTTTCCGGAATCTTTGACCATAACTGACCTTTATCATGGTCAACTAAAAAAATGGTAGTATGTTCGGCTTCAAGAATTTGACCAATTTTCAGTGTAATCGCCTCTAACACCTTTTCCAGCATATTTTCGAGGGCTTCATTGTTGATGAGTTCAATTGCCCTAATAAATTGTTGAAATTCGGCAGTAATAAAGTCGAGTAAGCATACAAATTCGCTGACAGAAAGATCTTTGACGCGACTCAGAAGAGATTGAGTGCGATTAACTTGAGTTAGTTCAGTTAATGTAGCCAAGACGCTACCAGTGCTAAGGAGTGCCATGGGAATTTTAGATTTTAGATTTTAGATTTTAGATTTTTATTAAATGCGTGGAAATAAACACAACCATCTTACAAAACGTAAACACGCCTGAAACCTTGATCAATGACAAATGACGGGCATAACCAATTACGTTTATTTGTGCTAACCCACCTAAAATGTAAGAAATCGTTAGTTCATGATTAACGTTTCAGATCTTTTTTAAGAATAAACAATCCAAAATCCCAAATCCAAAATTGGATTATGCCGCATTTACCAATTGCTCTGAATAGATCACATGATGATAATAAGTTTGTAACTGGCGTGTGGCAGCTGCCCATCCCCAATTTTCAGCTTCTTTACGGGCATTTTGACGGATGATTTCTCGTTCTTGATTCTGTTCTAAGAGTCTCCGAGTTGCTGCTACTGCACTCTGAACATCAGCTTCTGGTTCAAAAAGATATCCATTGACTCCGTCTGTCACAATGTCGGGAATACCACCAGAACAGGCGGCGACTACTGGACATCCAGCTGCCATTGCTTCTAGAAGCACCAATCCCAGTGTTTCTGTACGGGAAGGAAAGATAAAGGCATCAGCACTGGCAAAAGCAGAAGCCAACTCTGTTCCAGTAAGATAGCCCACGAAATAGGCGTTTGTCCCAACGAAGTGTTTTTCCAATGCTTGGCGATGGGGCCCATCTCCTACCAATGCCAAACGCGCATTAGGAATTGCTTCTAAAATGAATTTAATTCTTTCAATTTCTTTTTCGGCAGAAAGACGACCAACGTACAGTAACAAATGACTCTCCGGATGATTTTGAGTTAAACGTGATCGCATTTCCATGCTAGCCAACTCAGGATGAAATGTTTCTGTATCTACACCCCTTTGCCATAAATCTAACCTTTCGATGCCATGTGCTGCAAGTTCCTCTATCATGACTGTAGAGGTACATAAATTCAATG
Organism: Rhizonema sp. PD38; assembly: GCA_029379285.1. Lineage (GTDB taxonomy): Bacteria > Cyanobacteriota > Cyanobacteriia > Cyanobacteriales > Nostocaceae > Rhizonema. Next base: position 7,028 of record JAQYWP010000132.1, on the reverse strand, counting down.
CTGCTTGGTTGTGTGCTGTTTTTAACAATTCCCAGAGTAACCCTTCTAGCATTGCCAAACCGTAATGCTGCAAATATTTAGGTAGATGAGTGTGATAAGACGCCACTAAGGGTCTATCCAAAATTTTACTATAAAATATACCAGCTAATCCTAACACTGCCGGATTTACCACATGGATAATATCTGGTTGGAAATCTTCTAATGTCTCGCCAATTGCTGGATGAGGTAATGCCAGTTTTAACTCTGGATAGAGTGGTAGGGGAAAACCTGAAACACCAAAGACTTTAGCACCTTTGTGTTCGGTAATACCACCATCGGGGGCAACCACCAGCACTTGATTGCCGTTACGCTGCAAATGATCAACTGTATGACGCAGGCGCGTCACAATACCATCAACCTTGGGTAAAAAGGTTTCGGTAAATAAGGCAATTCTCATAATTATCAGCTATCAGCTATGAGCTTGATTGTTAAAGATCGTGAAAATGAAAGTCTATATTTACGCATAGCGTGACTGACAGACAGTCGAACAGCTTGCAGGCGGCACGACTGCTGAAGTAAGTAAGTATTATCTCCGCCAAGAAACTTTTGGTAGAATCTGGTTTTTATCAACTCGGTTTTGATACTTAACGGCGAAGTTCAGGAGTGAATCAAGTAGAGAATCAGAGAGATAATGGGGCTGCAAGCCAAGATCTAGTAATTTAGTGTTCTTGGCATTGAAGTAATGTTCCTCTTTTTCAATCCTGGGGTTATCCAGGTGATCGACTTCTACATTCAATCCCGTTGCGTTCCCGGCTTTTTTCACCATCATAGCTAAGTCGCCGACGCTGAATTGTTCGGTAAATTGGTTAAACACCCGGAATTCACCTGCTTGGGCTGGGTTAGCTATAGCTATTTCCACACAGCGTACTGTATCTCGAATATCTAAGAATCCCCGAGTTTGTCCACCTTTCCCGTAGACGGTAAGCGGATGTCCAATAGCTGCTTGAATACAAAAGCGATTCAGTGCCGTACCAAAAACTCCATCGTAATCCAGGCGGTTAATTAACAGTTCGTCCATCCCTGTTTCTTCAGTTAAGACGCCGTAAACCACACCCTGATTTAAGTCTGTTGCCCGCAATCCCCAAATCCGGCAAGCAAAGTGGATATTGTGGCTGTCATGAACTTTGCTTAAGTGATACATACTTCCCGGCTGCTTGGGATATGGTAGAGTATCCTTGCGCCCGTTGTGTTCAATGGTAATGTACCCTTCTTCAATATCGATGTTGGGTGTGCCGTATTCACCCATTGTTCCCAACTTGACTAAGTGACAGTCTGGAAAGTCTTCCTGCATCGCGTACAGCAAGTTTAAGGTACCAACTACGTTATTCACTTGAGTGGAAACCGCGTGTTCGCGATCAATCATCGAAAAAGGTGCCGATCTCTGTTCACCAAAATGCACGATCGCATTTGGCTCAAATTTATGCAGTGCCTTTTTGAGAAACTCGTAGTTAGTAATATCGCCAATGTACAAATCAATAGATTTACCAGTCAAATCATGCCACCGTTGCAGGCGTTGCTGAATTGGCGTAATTGGGGTAAGAGTTTGGACGCCGAGTTCGTTATCCCAGTGTCGTCGCACTAAACTATCTATTATCCCAACGTCATAACCTTGATTGGAAAGGTAAAGTGCGGTTGCCCAACCGCAATAGCCGTCTCCGCCAATAACTAGGACTTTCATTTTCACCAGTTTTTACTCGCTGATAGCTAAATCTATCAGGTTTGTGTCCCCTCTTAACATCAAAGATTGCTTCCCTTGCGGAAGCAGGAGAAGCACTTCTAAAATAATTACTCACCGCAGCGTTTTTTAACTACTGCCTACGCCCCAATTTTGTACTGTTGGGCAACATAGCCAAAAAATCGGTAGTAATCTCCAAATTGTTGGCGATCGCATTGCCCTTGCCAGTAGTAGTTCACGTGCGCGCGTGTCAGTTTTAGCGTCATTTCTACTTTGGTTTTGCCAACTTCTATTGTCAGCACCCCGGAAACTCCTTGGGCAGTCTGAAAGTTGGGATTGGTTGTTCTATTCGTCTCGTCTTCATTGATCGACTTGGGTAGCTGATTGCCTGCCCAACTTATCATCGAGACAGAACGATGGAGTGGCGATACAAAGGTGATGCCATCATCGTTTTCTGGTAGTGATGGAGAAATCCAATTACTGGGATATGAAAATTCAAAGCCATAACGCGAATTATGATAGGTTTTCCATGTCATCTCCGACTGTGGCATTGATGTACCACAGCTTGACAGAACAACCGATACGGCGATAGTTCTGGCGATCGCATAAATTTTTCGCTCCCAACCACTAGTTTTAACGGCAATAGACATCTCCTTTTACCTTCAAAGCTTGTTTTTAACATACTACTTAATGCCTTTTATCTAGTTTTCGGGTAAGAAAGTAAAGAAATGTAACAAAATTGATGTTAAAACGTCTTACCATCTTGACAACAAAAAGCGCAGCATTTATCGTAAGATACATACCCGGGTAAGACTGTTGAAAAGTTATATGCAGCCAACTAAGCAAAAGGTTACTTTATATTTGTCGCCTGACCTGCACAAAAGGTTGAAGATTCGGTCAGCAATCGATTCGGAGCCTATGTCAGATCTTGCCGAGCGTGCTTTAGGTTTTTACTTAGAAAATTCAGAGTTGGTTGAAGAAGTAGAAGCTTCACCGTATGGAAGATCTCATAGAGTTTATTCCTGTCCAAGTTGTGAAGGATCATTAGTAATGCGTGATGGGGAATTGGTTGCCTTGGGCAAACAACCGGGAGTGATTAATAAAGATCATCTACCCATCGAGACAATGGAACAAGATGAAACACCTCAAAAAGGTGAGGAAGAGTTAGTTCCTTGTTAAAAAGAACGGGCTTCATAGTTCCGCTATCTTTGCCAAAAGCCTAAAACCCATGTATGTACTCTCTGTTTAAGGTCTCAAGTAGGTCGATGTATGAAAGAAGAGCTCAATATTTTAATTCAAGCTCAATACCCTCTAATCTACCTTGTGACCTCCGAGGAAGAGCGAGCCGAGCAAGCGATTTTTACAATAGCCTCTTCGTCAAAGCCGCAGCGACGAGTATATGTTTGGACAGTAACTCACGGGATTGTAGAGTACGGCCAACCCAGGAATGTCACTCAGCATAACACGGTGTCTCCAGAGGCAGCAATTGAGTGGATTATTCGGCAAAGAGAACCGGGTATATTTATTCTTAAAGATTTACATCCATTTATAGATGCGCCGGCGACAACAAGGTCTTTGCGAGATGCGATCGCCAGTTTTAAAGGTACGCAAAAGAACATCATGTTGATGTCGCCAATGCAGCAAGTCCCGATAGAGTTAGAAAAGGAAGTTGTCGTTCTTGACTTTTCCCTACCAGACATGGGGGACTTGAATAAAGTATTAACTCAGCATATAGAGCAAAATCGTGGACGAAAATTGTCAACTGAAGCTAGAGAAAAGCTTTTGAGGGCAGCTTTAGGTCTAACTAGAGATGAAGCTGAAAAAGTATACCGTAAGGCACAGGTAACTTCAGGGCGTTTGACGGAAGATGAATTAGAGATAGTTTTATCTGAGAAAAAGCAACTCATTCGGCGCAATGGTATATTAGAATACATAGAAGAAGATTCAACCATTGATGCAGTAGGCGGACTGGAAGAACTGAAGAAATGGCTGAAGCAACGATCCAACGCTTTTACAGAAAGAGCTAGAGAGTATGGATTGCCTCAACCAAAGGGGATGTTGATTCTGGGAGTGCCAGGTTGCGGTAAATCGTTAATTGCCAAAACGACCTCTAGGCTTTGGGGCTTACCACTGCTAAGGTTAGATATGGGGCGAGTTTATGATGGCTCAATGGTAGGGCGTTCAGAAGCCAATTTGCGAAATGCCTTGAAAACAGCGGAATCGATTTCACCAGCAATACTATTTATTGACGAGTTAGATAAATCATTTGCTGGAACGAGTGGTTCTTCGGACTCTGATGGTGGAACTTACAGCCGAATATTTGGGTCTTTCCTAACGTGGATGCAAGAAAAGAAATCACCAGTGTTCGTGATGGCGACAGCCAACCGAGTGGAACGTTTACCAGGGGAATTCTTAAGGAAAGGTCGCTTTGATGAAATATTCTTTGTGGATTTACCCACGCCTGAAGAACGTCAAGATATTTTCAAGATTCACCTGACGAAGCGCCGTAAAGACATAACACGCTTCGATCTAGAACAACTGGCCAAGATGTCAGATGGATTTTCAGGGGCAGAAATTGAACAGGCGATCGTCGCTGCAATGTACGAAGCCTTTGCCCAACAAGAACGGGAGTTCACCCAACTAGATATTATTGCTGCACTAAAAGCTACACTGCCGTTGTCACGCACGATGCAAGAACAAGTTACAGCCCTTCGAGACTGGGCTAGACAGCGAGCAAGGCCCGCAGCATCCTCCGTTGCTGAATATCAGCGAATGGAGTTCTAAAAAGCTTTCTCTGCTAATACAGGGGGAAAGGCTAGCGCCAAAAGCTAGCAGTTATGAAAAAACCGCGTAATATAAACGCGGCTTCGCCTAAAACAAACCGTTGTCCTTTTCTCAATCTTCTCTTTGGAGGAAACCCAAATGTCTCATTTTAGCACTCTGCGGACCAAAATTACCGATGCTGAAATCCTCAAGTCTTCTTTGCGTGACCTGGGTATCACCGTGAAGACCGAAGCTGATGTCCGTGGCTATAATGGTCAGCGCGTTCGCTCTGATATCGTAGCATTATTGGAAGGCGAGTACGACCTCGGTTGGTCTCGCAACAGCGATGGTTCTTTTGACCTCATCGCAGACCTGTGGGGCGTTGCTAAGAAGCACAACCAGACCGAACTGATCAACTCCATCAATCAGAAGTACGCTGTTAACAAAACCTTGACCGAAGTCAAGCAGCGCGGTCTGCAGAACGCCAACGTCAAGTTGGTATTACAATAAGTAATTTCTCTGCGCGTTCCTAAAGCAGCACGGGTTAACTTAGTTAATAGCGGTTAGCCCGCTTTTTTTCCGGACTGGGAGTAATTCCAGTCCTTATTCGTTGGGTATCAAACTGTATAGCAACCACCAAGGCGATTAAGAAATAAACACAGAAGTAGTCCTTTTTGGTTGGTGCCGCCAGCGATCGCTTTTTCTCTTACCTAAACCCTTATAACTACGATTACTCGAAGAAGAGGAGCGTCATTATCAAATGTGGGTTGAAGAAACTCGTAGAAAAGTGGCAGTTGGTATTGAGCCAGCAGACAGAGGACAACTTACTGATGGTAAAGTGGCAATCGCTACACTGCGGCTGAAGCTTCTTAATCAAGCTAGCAAGTCGTAATCTTCAGAAGATTTTTTCACATGATGATGACAGGTAAATGTATACAAAGAGGTGGCGATTGCCTTGGGCAACGGCTGCCATCCGTATCGCATTCTTTGACTTTTCGCGCCTAGACGCTTGTGGATGAAATATTATGCTATCAGTTATCAGCTTTTAGCTAACGGCTGAAGGATACTGAGTATAAATCTAAAATCCACGCATTGGTTGAGCCATGTCCAAACCAATAGAAGTTCGCAACCCCCGCACGGGCAAATTTGACTACGTGATTGTACCACCACCACAAAAGTTGTTGGCACTACAATGCAATCGTTTACGGAGGTTTCAAGCGAGTTGGCGACAACTTGGGATCGAAGGGCGAATTTCAGCTTTACAGCAGTGGAAGCAAGCGATAAAATTATTACAAGATAAACTCACAGAAGCATTAGTTAATGACACGGGAAGATTGTCTATCTCGGTACTGGAAATTGATTCATTACTAGACTGTATTGAACACTGGTGTAAATTAGCGCCTGACTTGCTGCAAGAATCTCAAAAAGACACGGCAATTTCTTTTATCCAACTGCATCAAACTGTCGTTCCTTACCCTTTAGTCGGAGTGATTAGCCCGTGGAATTTCCCTTTATTGCTCTCAACAATTGATATCATTCCAGCATTGCTAGCAGGTTGTGCTGTCATTGTTAAACCGAGTGAGATTGCTCCCCGCTTCATGACACCTTTACTCAAAGCACTGAACACAGTCCCAAAATTACGCGATGTGTTAACTTTTGTTGAAGGAGGAGACGAAACAGGAGCAACTCTGATTGAATGTGTAGATCTGGTTTGTTTTACTGGAAATCAGGCAAAAGGGCAAAAAGTTGCAGAAGCAGCAGCGAGGCAATCTATTCCGGCTTTATTGGAATTGTCTGGGAAAGCTCCGGCGATCGTCTTACCGTCAGCTAACTTGGACTTAGCAACCTCAGCAATTTTGTGGGGTTCTGTCTTCAACACCGGACAATCACACCTGTCTATTGAGCGGATCTACGTGGCTGAATCTATTTTTGAAGAGTTTGTCGAACGACTCGTCATCAAAGCGCAACGCCTCAGGCTTGCCTACCCTACAATTGAAAGTGGTGAAATTGGTCCAATTATTGCAGAAAAACAAGCAGCAATTATTAGTGATCATCTCCTCGACGCATTGGAAAACCAAGCAGTGATTCACTGTGGCGGTGAAGTTGAGAATAATAGAGGAGGTTGGTGGTGTCGCCCTACAGTTATAACAGCTGTCAACCATTCCATGAAAGTGATGACAGAACAGACATTTGGACCAATTATGCCTATTATGTCCTTTTCTACAACTGATGAAGCACTTCATTTGGCTAATGACTCAATTAATCAACTGAGTGCTGCTGTTTTTGCCTCGTCAGAAGTAGAAGCGCTGGGAGTTGCCCGCCAAATAGATGCAGATGCTATCAGTATCAACGATGCTGGTCTTACCGCTATTATGCACCAGGGAGAGACAAATTCCCCCCAATTCTGGGATTTGAGTGGATTACGCAGTTCGCCAACAGCTCTGAAACGTTTTATGCGTTCAAAAGCCTTTTTGGTGAAAACAACCCCTGCGATTGACCCTTGGTGGTTTGATAATTAAGTAGGTAAGTAGAAATAAAAAGAAGATGGTAG
>JAQYWP010000978.1 GCA_029379285.1 Rhizonema sp. PD38 | reverse complement strand
GGTTAAATTAGTTCTAGAGGATGATCACGTAAAATCTTAGCAGTAGATAAAATGATGAGGTCATCAAAGTCACGCGCGCTACTAGCTATCAAAATATAGTAAATCAGGACATATAGGTAAATCTTCATACAATCAGCCTAGGAACAGGAAAACAGTATCTAAAATCTATGTCAAAATCTACATCTATTCTCTGTCTTGGAATCGGCTGGTTTCCAGAAACACCAGGTGGTCTAGAACGATATATTTACGAACTGACTCAAAGACTAGCAGCTTCCCAAGACTCTATAGAATTATGTGGAGTCGGTCTACCAGAAGCTGACGATTCAAAAGCCATCAAGCTGACTAACTTAGCTTCGCCAGATAGTCGAATCTGGAATAGACTGTGGTCTATTCGCAATAACTTCAAAAAAACAAGAATAGGCAAACCAGACGCAATAAACTTGCATTTTGCTTTGTACAGCTTTCCTATTTTGGATATTCTTCCAAAAGACGCGCCAGTTACATTTACCTTTCACGGTCCTTGGGCTTTAGAGAGCAAGCCCGAGTCAGGCGAGAGGAAACTGAGCGATTTTCTGAAGTACTGGCTGATAGAAAAAAGAACTTATGATCGCTGCGATCGCTTTATTGTTCTCTCCAAAGCATTTGGCAACATATTACATGAAGAATATCAAGTTCCTTGGGAAAAAATACACATTATTCCCGGTGGAGTTGACATCACCCGGTTTCGACCTGAGCTTTCGCCGGAAATCGCGAGGGCAAAACTAGGTTGGCCATGCGATCGCCAGATTATACTCTCATCTCGTCGCTTAGTACATCGAGTGGGACTTGACAAATTGTTGAGCGCTTTAGCTAACATTAAGCCGAGAGTCTCTGATGTTATGCTGATGATCGTCGGTCGAGGACCGTTAGAAGCAGCATTAAAGCAACAGGCTACAGAATTAGGATTAAATGACCATGTTAAATTTTTAGGGTTTCTACCTGATGATCTATTACCCATAGCCTACCAAGCGGCTGACTTAAGTCTTATGCCAAGTCAATCTTTTGAAGGCTTTGGTTTAGCCCTAGTCGAATCTCTAGCTTGTGGTACCCCTGTTCTGTGTACTCCTGTGGGTGGAATGCCAGAGATTTTAGCACCATTCTCGCCGGATTTGATCACGAAGTCTACGGAAGTTTCAGATATTGCCGAAAAATTAGTTGAAGTACTGCAAAGAAAAATTCCACTGCCTTCAACAGTAGCCTGCCGTCAGTATGCTGAAGATAACTACGACTGGGACAAAATAGCCCAAAAGGTACGGCACGTTCTATTAGCTTAGAGATGATGAAAATTTTATTTCTAGATCAAAGCGGTAAACCTGGCGGTGCGGAACTATGCTTGAAAGATATTGCCAAACCATACCGCGATCGCTGTTTGGTTGGTTTATTTGCTGATGGTTCTTTTAGGGATTTACTAGAGCGCGCTCACATTCCCGTGGAAGTTTTGGCAACCAGTCAAATCCAAGTTCGCAAAGAAAGCAGCTTGGGACAAGGCTTAGCTAGTTTAAGTCAACTCATTCCCCTCGTTAGCAAAGTTGTCCGAAAAGCCCGTAAATACGATTTAATTTATGCCAATACACAAAAAGCTTTAGTTGTTGGCGCACTTGCTAGTTTTTTCAGCCGTCGTCCTCTGGTTTACCATCTGCATGATATTCTTTCTCCAGAGCATTTTAGTAAAACGAATCGTCGCATTGCTGTCACAAGTGCCAATCGTTTTGCTTCATTGGTTATTGCCAATTCTCAAGCAAGTCTGAACGCCTTTGTCGCCGCCGGAGGACGCCAAGATCTAGCCGCTATCGTTTATAACGGCTTTGACACAAAAATTTATCAAATTCCAGAATCTGACGTGAGTCAAATTAAACAACATCTTGGATTAAATAAGCAATTTGTCATTGGCCACTTCAGTCGTCTTGCACCTTGGAAAGGACAACATATATTAATAGAAGCAATGGTCCAATGTCCTGAAAACGTGACAGCAATATTGGTTGGTGATGCATTGTTTGGCGAACAAGACTATGTGCAGCAGTTACACCAACAAGTAACAGCACTGGGACTGGAAAAAAGAGTTAAATTTCTTGGATTCCGTTCAGATATTCCTTTGTTAATGACTGCGTGCGATCTAATTGCCCATAGCTCGACTTCACCAGAACCTTTTGGGAGAGTGATTGTAGAAGCTATGTTGTGTGGAAAACCCGTTATTGCAGCAAAAGCAGGCGGTGCGATCGAATTAGTAGAACAAGGTGTCAACGGTTTTCTAGTGACACCAGGGAATCCTGAGGAACTGGCACAAACTATTATTACCTGCCTTCAAGAAACCGAGAAGACAATGGTTATAGCTCATCATGCACGTACTACTGCTAGCCAGCGTTTTGATGTAGCAACTATCAATCAGCAAATTTCTCAATTACTTGAGAAGAAATTTATTTCAAAAAGCGACTAGCCATTTGCATTATGTCAGCTAGATTGACACTCCCACTGTGATCTGCATCCAGGAAAGCATTCAGTACTGGATTTTCCCCAGTTTGAGGATTTTGAGAATTTGCTCCTGATTTTAATATATTTAGGACTACAGGAACCAATGTTGGTAGAAATTGTTGAATCATCCCCGCATCCAAACCAGTACGTTCTTGTATAACCTGACCGATTTCTTGTTGTATAAAAGGTGATAACAACGACTCGACTGCTTCGGAATTCGGAGAAGTTCCACCATACTCATCTACCGTAGCTTGTGCCGCTTCATTTCCATCCGTAGCTTGCTTTTCTTGTAAGGATGAACAGACATACTTACCAACAATCCCCAAAACGGATTGCATTGTCGAGGGATCTGTACCAGTATTCTGACTCAGTTGTTCTACTGTGCTGACAATATCGCCCAAAGACCCTATACTACCTTGCTGTTCAGGATTTTCAATTGCACCTAGAATTTGGTCAAAAAGTCCCATAATATGTTTTCTCCGCAATCAATATTGTGCCAAACCATATTTTGACATGCAATTACTATTCTCTTTAAATTAAAAATTAAAAAACTCAGAATGCAATCTGTGGGGGATTTGTTTCCTGCTTATCCCTTACCTTCATAATTGCGTTCTGCTTCCTTTTTTCTTCAACCCTTAAGCGCTTTTCTAAAGTTTTGACGATATGAGCTATTTGTTAGGAACAAAGCTGGCCATAACAAAGCCAAACTAAGACGATTAGGTAAGGTTCGCTGGAAGTTAGTCCGATAAAATCCCTTCCAAAACTTCCAAACCCCAGCAACATAAACTACTACTAACCCGAAAACAATTATAGTCATTTCTTTATAACTCCACCAATAAATGACAGAATTCTATTTAAGTAAATCTGATGAAAAGATACTTACTTTAATATTAATAGTTACTCGTCGAAAATGGGAATGATTGACAGAGAAAACCTGAATTTATACTGGTATTAAATAACTTCAGTATTAAAGCTATTGTCACTTGTTATGAATTAAAATAACACTTTGATTCTCACTTCATACTTACTAATCCTCGTCTAATTCATCTAAAAATCTCTTTTACCGTTAAATTATTCTGCTATTTTAGCAAGGATGTTTTGAGTTCTCAAAAGAAAGAGTGAACATCCTAGCTTGAAAATATTT
>JAQYWP010000977.1 GCA_029379285.1 Rhizonema sp. PD38 | reverse complement strand
CAAGTAAGTTATATTAGGCACTGTTTTACTATTTTGACAAGTACATACGTACTACTAATGGTCGGTGTTCCAAAATTGCTCGGTCAAAGTCCCGCGATCAGAATCTTTGGACGGAAGACGATCGCTTTTTAACTTCGAGCATAAATATTCAATTTTCACAACACCCACCAAACTGCATTTTACGTCCACTACTTCTACTGCATTGACTCTCGCTCGTTGGGCTCATCAAATAGATTTAGTAATTATTTAGTCAAGTGAGTCACCGTTGTTTACCCTCTCCGTTAAAACTTAACAGTGTTGAGGATACGGCTCCAGATTTAACGTAGTTGGAGTAGAAGTTGGTTTATCCAACTGATTATTAATAGTTTTTTTCGCTCGTTCTAAAGCTTGATGTAAAGCTCTTTGACCTAGACTGTAAACAAGCAGGCACAAACCTATAACCATAGAAGCGTGCAGCAACTCGCTCAGTCGAATTGAGGAATACACGCTCATGTAAAAAATAAAGGGTCTTTAAGAAATCGAAAACCGCGCTCAGTAGACTGCTGTGCTTTTCAAAATACAGCATTTCTGAGCGCACCTGCGGAATCTGGGTTGAAAGCTTATCGACTTATGAATGTTTAAGAAGTAGATAATATAAATTTCCATTACTGACAGTAACGCCAGCGCGATCGCCTGCCACTTTACCTGTCCCTAAAAAATAATCTACCCTACCCGCACCTTTAATCGCACCGCCTGTATCTTGGTCAAGAACATAACGACTCACAACCCGGTCCTCTATCTTACCATCCGCATTGACAAAGGGAACAGAAGTGTGGATTAATGCTAAAGCCCCAGGAGGCATCAGGGATTTATCTGTTGCGATTGAACGTTCTGCTGTGAGTGGTTCTTTGATAGAACCTTGTGCTGGCGCTCCTTTGTTTTCTTGAAAAAACACAAAACTCGGATCGCGGGGAATATAGACATTTAATGCTTCTGGATGCTGCTGGAAATAGTCCAGGAGAATTGGCATCGTCATACCTGCTAAAGGTAATTTACCATCCTTCGCCAATTCTCGTCCAATACTTTTGTAGGTATAAGCTGTATTACCAGCATAGCCGATTGCTGTTTGAGTGCCGTCAGGAAGTTTAACTCGCGCTGAACCCTCAATTTGAGCTAGATATGGTTCCAGGCGATCACGGAACCAAAACAACCCCAACCCCTGCAACTTTCCTATAGTTCCTTGCAAACCATCATTTCCTTCCAAATCTAACCGAGTGGGATGAGGTTTTTGCCAGGAGTCGAAATTTGGAGGTAAGCGATAAACGGGATAGCGATATTCTGCTGTCGGAAAGCGACTCGCGGTATAAATTGGCTCATAGTAGGCAGTAAACAAAACTTTACCTTGTTTGTCGTGTCCCACTGATTGGTAAAACACAAACTCTCGGGAAATCGCTGCATTCAGTTCATCTGGAGAGCGGGATTTCAGCAAAAGTTGACGAAACCGCTGTAAACTATGAAGAACGCGATCGCGTGTTACTCCTGGCACTCTTGACTGTTTGTAAGCAGCATCAGCCTCACCTGTTTCCAGGTATTGCAGACTATGTGCGATCGCACTCAATAATGCCTTCTTGTCTGCGGGTTGATTATTTTTACCCCATAGTTGCCAATCCTGACAAGAATTATCGCCTAGACAACAAGGAAAGGGTGATTTGATAGGTGTGAGTGGCGATCGTTCTTTTTGGTTTTTGATTTGAGAAGAAGTTGGCAGCTTCCACTTTTCCAACCTACACTCTGGTGGACTCAGTTCCTTGTACTCTAACTTTTGCAAAGGTACTAGAAAAATTAAAGGAACTATAGGAAGGCTGACAGTGATGGCAGTAAGTTGTTTTCTCATATTTGTTGATTGTTAATTCCAAACTGCTAACTGCTCATCGCTACTTATGCTACTTCCTACTCATTCATATTACGGTAGGTAGCAACGGCTGAAGGTGATATCCGATTCAAGAATCGGAATATCCAATATTTAAAGATGGTATCTAAAATTACTGGAAATGTGGCAATAAATAAGAAGATTAAATCGTGGCTTGCTGGTAATCCCCAATGGCTCGACACGCCTTCTAGAAGAACTTCCCAACCGTGAGGAGAGTGGAAGCCGACGAAGATATCAGTGAATAAAATAATAATAAAAGCTTTGGCACTGTCGCTGAGACCGTATACAATGTTATCCATGAAACCTTTGAGAACGGCAAGTTCTCGCTTGCTAACGAGCAAAAGCCCTGAAAAAGCTGCAACTGCTAGCATATCTGCAAAAATATTCTTGATAGCATTGGCACCAAGATTGCGATATTCTTCAGCAAGTTCACTTGCCTTTTCCTGCATTTGAATTTCTATATTCTCAGCAGATAAAGCGACAGTACCAATTAAATTCTCAAACTTGAGTCTCTCTTCAAATTTCTCCAAATCTTCTAGGGCTTTTTCTTCCATTTCATAGTTCAGGAAGATTGCCGCTTCGTTAGATCCTTTAAAATTGTTAATAATTGGTCCGATTACGAAATTTTTTGATAGCTGATGAGTTAAAAGAGGAACTATAATAATTAATAGGATAAATCTAACAGCTACGAGCGTTCTTTTTCTGGAATTACGAAAATTTTGAACAAGATTTTGTTCCGCATTCGGATCTAACTCAGTTTGCAAACGGGAAATTGTACTAAAAATAGACCGAGGTAGTACTCCTGTTGTCTCTGCCTTACTTTGGGGTTTATTAACAATCTTTTTGCTGACAGTATTTGACGATTTTTGCTGTATAGCTGCTGATTCAACTATAACTGGTTTATCTTGAGTAGTAACTATTTCTCTTGACTCGACTTCATAATCATCCGCTATGTTGTATTTTGCTGTGACTTGATCAATAAGTTTTAGCTTTTCTAATGTTAAGGAGGGATCTGGTATTTCTATACCCAATCTTAAAGCTTCTTTTTGATTTGATTCGTTCAGGAAAAAACGGCAGGCTTTAAACTCTGTCAGCCTCATCCTGATATTTTTTAATTGTTTTTTTAAATCTGACTCAAAATAATCCATGACACTACTGCTATACCTGCCTGTGTCGTGACTTATTTTCTTACCGTTGAAATGCTCATTTTCTACTGCTTGAATCTGTAAGGCTGTTTTATAAGCCTCATTCAAAGAACGCTCTGGTGTCCGTAAATACCACACGTAGGCTCTCAGTAAGAAAGGGTATATTTTCTGACTGTAAATAGATTTTATCATTTTAGCAATCGTTCAACATTGTTTAATAGCTTTCAAGCTTGCTTTAACGTGTTAGATATCCTAACAAATATACAAGGAGAAAGTTTGTGATGTCTGATTCCTTATGGATAAATGGTCCCAGCCGCAGTGGCAAGACCGAGCGCTTAGTGCAACAGTTTTGTAGTTGGGTCAACAATGAAGTTTCTCCTAAAGAATTATTGCATACTCAAAACCAAGGGGGAAAAAATCGGGAGACTGTTTTAAAACAATTGTATCTCCATCAAACTTCCCCGGCTGTTTTAGTTTTAGCCGCCAATGATGACAATCGACGGGAGTTAGCAAACAGAATTGTGACTGCCACACAAGGACAATATCCTCTACGCGGCAAAACTCCTTTGGGTTTTTTCCAAGATGAAGTCATTTTATTCTGGCCCTTGCTGATAC
>JAQYWP010000131.1 GCA_029379285.1 Rhizonema sp. PD38 | reverse complement strand
AGTTTTAAGCCTTTTGTCTGTATCGATAGCTACAAAATTAGATGCGCTTACCCTGACTTTCAGAGATTCAATGCGCTCGCTATCAAAGTGATATCGGCAACGCTTCAAGTTTCGCCCCACCTTGATTAAATACTTGATAGCAGCCAAGTAACGGTTGATGGTTGCCCCCTTTCTACCCTGTGCCACCAAATGATTTTTAAACTTGAGGATTAACCCGTTAGCCGTCTCCCCATCAAGCGCCCAAAACTCTTCAACATCAAAGGGAGTTGGTTCTCGGAGCAAACAATACTCAAAAAAGATCCGTACATTGCCAGCATAACCCTGCTGCGTAGTCAAGGCTTTCTGCTGTAACTCCGCCAAAAAATCATTACTCTCAAGTAATTGACTGGCAACTTGAGCCAGAGAATTTTCCGTAGTTCTACTTATAATCTCCATCTACAGACGTTCATGACAATGCACGTTTTCATTAACGCGGTATATTACCATACACTGTAAACCCGGAATGGTAAAAGCATTATGAGTAATGAGATCTGACATGATACAATTCCTATATGGGTGAAATCAACGTCATGGATCGCATTCACTCAGAAGTTATCTGAATTAAACCCAAGACATACTCAAAACTCTTAACTACCGAAGTGCAAGGTTTCCTCAATCTCAACAAACCATTTGACTGGACTTCCCATGACTGTGTGGCGCGGGTACGGAAACTCCTACGCCTCAAGCGCGTAGGGCACGCCGGGACTTTAGATCCAGCAGCGACTGGAGTATTACCAATCGCACTTGGTAAAGCCACAAGATTATTGCAATATCTTCCCGGAAAAAAAGCTTACAAAGCCACTATCCGCTTGGGTATGTGTACGACAACTGATGACTTGCAAGGCGAAATCATTGCCAGTCAACCTTGTTCTGGATTGAGTTTAGCCGCAGTGAAAACAGCGCTTCCACAATTTGAGGGCAAAATTGAGCAAATTCCCCCAAGTTACAGCGCTATTCAAGTGCAAGGACAACGTTTGTACGACTTGGCACGGAAAGGGGAAAATGTAGAAGTCCCAATGCGGATAGTAGAAGTTTTCCACATAGAAATTTTGGATTGGCGGGATGGGGATTTTCCTGAATTGGATATCGCGATCGCTTGTGGTAGTGGTACGTATATTCGGGCGCTCGCCCGCGATTTAGGGGTAGTTTTACAAAGTTACGGTACTCTTGCCGCATTGACACGCACTGAAAGCAACGGCTTCCATTTAGCAGATACCCTCACCCTAAAAGACTTGGAAACACAACTACAAGCCGGAACATTTCAACCGATTCCCCCGGATGCACCAGTAAAGCATCTGCCGTCTACCATCCTACCAGCAACCTCTGCTCTTAAATGGTGTCAGGGTCAGCATCTTCCTATTTATCACGACATTTCCGGACTCTTGCGGGTTTACGAGGAAAATGGACGCTTTTTGGGAATTTCTCAATCACAAAACGGTATGTTGATTCCGCAAATGGTGTTGGAAGCGATTTCTTGATTTTCTGACTTTATTTATATTGTTTTGTACGCACTCGTGCTATGTATAAATTAGGAGTTACGCACTGTACAAACAGATCATAATGTGCATGATAAAATTTGGTCGTTTCGGTCATGATCGCGATCGTCTACTTATAAGCATCACCTATTTAGGAGTTCGTAGTTCTTGCCATTTGGACAGTTCAGAGTTACGAGCCATTTAAGCTAAAAAGTCCCGTGGGAACATTCTGCCTTTCCTCTTATCATCCGTATACCCAGTTTACATACTGATTCCGGTACAATCGCACTTCGACATTCGACAGCTTTGTTGCTGCCTCCCGTGTGATTTAGGTGTTCGACTGTGCAGCTAAGCGGACAGCTTCTAAATCAACATTAAGCTGTTGAGCAATCTGCTCCATACTCATCTCCATTTTTAGTAACAGAGGCACAGTTACTCTCAACATTTCAGCTTCCCGTTCTTCTCGACCTTCTTCTCGACCTTCTTCTCGACCTTCAGCTTTGGCTTCCTGATAAACCCTGGTTTGCTCTAAACTCAGTCCCAACATGGCTTCCACTTCCTCTCTACTCAACTGGGAAAATTTGTAAACGGCAATGGTTGTGATTACTTCGATGATTTCGTTTTTTGCGAGTGTACCTGTTTGTTCTAATTGTACGCGCTCAATCAATAGACGCGCCTGCTCCGCCATCGCTTCATCCGGCGCAATCGTCAACTGCATTAAATTGATGCCTATTGACTGCTGATTGGGAGCGCCTAACTCATCTAAATAAATTCGCTGTACTTGGTCACTGTTTAAAAAGATGCGATGAGTTTTCTTATCGCTCGGTTCCAAAGAGCGATCAGGGAAAATTACTACACAGAACCAGTCATCATACTCAGAACGATTTCTGTTCAAATACATCATCGACTCAGTAAAAAAGCGATGGTAAAGGGCTTCATCTTTTTGAAATTGGATCTCGACGAAAAAGACAATTCTAGATGCTGCACCCTCTGGAGGTAAGAACACACCATCAATGCGAAAAGTAGTTTCTTTCACCTCAACCGACTCAAATCGATAATTTTGCGCTTCTTGAGGAGGGTCATCAACGAGTTCAAAAAGTAACCTAGGAAAACGCTTAAAAATTTGATAGTAAATGGAATCACGTCTCACCAAAATATCCTTGCATATGTTCGTTGTCCGCTATTTACATGCTCTCTTAACTTACACTCTACCGGATAAAGTTTGTGTTGTCAAAAAATCTGATTGATGCCACTGACACTCTTGCTAAAAAATCAATAACTCCTGACAGGTCAACCTTTCTTTTTTGGCAAAAAGTGCTAATCTGGGATTTTGTGCGGGCTAACAACTGTCAGCCTCTCATCTTCAAAGAAAAAGATAACCTTCTAGGCTTTTTTAAGCTTACCCGAACTAACATAGAAGCATTTTACAGATTACCAATAGACATCTTCATAAATGATCGCGCGGGCGATCGCGATATTTCTATTCCCAAGTGGAAACAGATCGCAGCACATCGGGAATTTCCCCTTGAGATATGGGAAACTCCAGCACTGTTTCCCTCAAACCTAAATAACCAGACTCGGTAAATGACAATAGCATCCGCCCCAGTGCTAGCCAGACTTCCGACTCATATTCCCAATCACGATAACGCTTAGCTTGACCAGCAATTGAACGGAGTGCCCAGAAATAGCTATTCCTCACCACCGAACCACCTTTTTTAAATTCTGGTAAGTCTTCATGGTGAAGGAAAAGTAAATTTTCTTCTATTTTTGCCCTCATACTCCTAAAAATTGCAGTCCAGCACTATAGTCTAGCATTAATGAAGAATTAGGAACACTTGCGAGTGAGCAATGCCATTCGTAAGCGATTAATCACTGTCAAATGGCGGAGGTAACAACGAAAAGGGTAACCGATGGGCACCGCCTTTTGAACATCATGGTTTTGACAATTGTAGACACTGCTCCATACCGTTCCTTCCGTTGGTCCATATTCGTTGAATAGCGGGGTATGAGGCAGCAACTGATGATGAAGTTTGACTAACTTTGCTGAACAAGACTCTCCAGCAACAATAACAGTAGATCACAAATTTCAAATAAGGTTTTTTGAGCACATTTCCCTTGGGTTTTTATTGAGAAGTTTTCTGCTAAACATTCAAGAACTTCGTCTAGGGTTTCTGTTGCTGTTATAGCTAATTGTTCTAGTGGAAGAGTCAATTATTTTAACAAGACGATACACAACCCTTTCATTATTTCACTTCTTGAAACCGTTTAAAGAATAATATGATTTTTAAGAAATTGTAGATTTTATAGTACTTATTTGAACTGACTCATTTGTTAAAGATTATCCTTTGGAAAAAATTTTTATTTACTGACATTTTGCTTCCATTGCTACTTGCACGCTAATTAGTAGTTCTGCTGCCTGAGTTATCGGTGGGGGCGTAGTTGAAAAGTTCTCTGAGAGTAGCTAGGCTCGGTAAGCATGGAAAGACTTGAAACTATTGCTAATGGCTGAACCCATCACCTTCATAAAGGTGTTGCGAAGTCCCACCGCCAAAGGGTTATTCAATTCGCCCATCTTGCCAGATTGCACGGACTGTTCGACAATCGCCTTAATTCGGGGGAATCGTAGCGATTCATAGTGTCGAAAGGCACTAATCGGATCAGGTTGTTCGTTCAAGCATTTTGCAACGACAGACGCATCCTCCAAAGCAGTACAGGCTCCCTGCCCCATCGTTGGCAGCATCGGATGGGCAGCGTCACCTAGTAGCGTAACATTCTGCTGACTCCAAGGTTGAGTGGGAGGGCGATCATAGAGATCGGTCGTCAAAATATTGGCTTCGTCAGTGGCTGCAATCAACTCAGGAATGGCTGGAAACCAGTCTTGATAAATTCTCTCCAGCTCTTTCTTGCGTCCCACTGCGGCATCCGGTTGTGCTTCTGGTGCGGTGGTTGCTGCATACCAATACATTTTTCCTTTACCCAGCATCATGAAGCCAAATCCTTTACCACAGCCTAAAAATTCCTGAATATAGCCAGGACGGTATCTGTTGGGAACACAATCTGTCAAACCTCGCCAACTCTTGAAGTTGCGATAAGTGGGTGGTTCATCCCCTAAAATGATGGCTCGTACCTGCGATCGCAGCCCGTCCGCACCAATCAGCGCCTCCCCTTCAACGCTCAAACCTGAAGCAAAATAGGCATGAACCTGATTATTCTGGCGCTCAAATCGCTCAAAAGTTTCTCCTAGAATAAATTTTTCATTGGATACATTACGCCACAAAAGCTGATGTAATTCAGCACGATGAATTCCTATAACGGGCAACTCAAAGCCATTGACCGCGACGTTCACTAACTTCAGGCCTGATTGTGAATTGAATTGATAGTTTGTGGTCAGATAACCAACCTGCATCGCTTCTTCTAATAAGCCTAAGTTCTTTAAGATATGGGTTGCGTTTGCCCAAAGCGCAATCCCAGCCCCGACTTCTCGCAGCTCTTTGGTTCGCTCGTATACGACAGGATTAAAACCTGCACGACTCAAGGCGAGTGCAGTTGCAGCACCGCCAATTCCACCACCGATGATGATTACTTTTTTCATAATTTCTCGGTTGAGCGACAGACTTGTCAGTTAGTTAATTTCCATCAAACAGGTTTTACTCATTCTTGTCAACTGACTGTTCATGCTAGCAATAAAAAAGGAAAAATTAAATAATTTATCAAAATAACAAAAAGCTATAAACCCATATTTACTATGATTAGATGCTGAATTAAAAATAATTCGTTTACCTTCTTCTTATAGATTGATACGAGGCACAACAAAGTTCTTGCTGATATCTTGGCAAAGATCTTTTTATTTTTTAGTTTCAAATAATAATTATTTACAACCATAACAAAAAGTCTTATTTATTCTAACTGACCTACTTACTGTTATTTGTCAGGAGTACCCTGAAAGATACCCGACGATTAGATTCATTATCTTTCGCCGATGCTGAGCGCAAAGGTTGACTGAAACTCATACCTACAGTACTAAGATAGCTTTTGTTTATTCCAGTAGAAGCAAGATAAGATAGGATTTCATTAGCACGGGCTTGACTGAGGATCGTATTTGTTTGTTGTGAGCCACTTGCAGTCGTATGTCCTAAGATTTGAAGACGCACATCCTGATTGCTATTTTGAGCAGCCTTCAAAAGTTTTTGCATTGCGATCGCCAGATTCTGAAGCTTTTTATCTTCACCTGGCAATAACTGTGTTGTCCCTTCTGAGAAAAAAAGAAATTCTTGTTCAATTTGCTTTTTATACAACTCCAATTGATTGAATTCTAGTTCAATGAGATTCTTATCTTGAAATTGAGTAATACCGGGAATAAAACGCCATAAATTCCTTGCTGATAAAATCCATCTACGCGGTGCTGAACCATTAACTTGAAGAATGCCGTTGTCATTCAGAAAAGTTACTGTTTTTGGAGGTTGTAGTAATTCCTCGGCTCTTTCAGTAACAAATTGGGTTTCTAACGATATATAAGGTTTCCACTGGCTGATAATGGTTTTGGGATTAAGATTAGCTTGTGCAATTAGCGTGTTTGGATCTACTGCTAATGGATCGCGCATCCCGGAAATAAAATATTTACCATGTTGCTTACCAACCTGAACCACTACAATTCCCGGCTGAGAGTTCAGCTTTTCTAAGAAGGTATTCCAACGGAGTTGATCTCGAATCCCAAAAAAACTCCAAATACCACAAGCGATCGCGATTGTGCCTAACAAAGCCCATGCATAAGGATAATTTTTTTTGGCTGGCACTTCATATCGAGCTTTCAAGCAAAGCTCAAGGTAGGGACTACTGGCTACAAATGGCTCTGTTTCTCCTTGGAAAGCATTGAGTTCTTTACCCAATCTCAAGTGGATTTTTTCTATTACTTCTTGAAAAACTAACCTTAATTCTTGAGGTGCATTTCCTCGAATAATACCTGCTATAATTGCTTGTGGTCCTTCTTCAATCCAGATTGTCAGTTCTCCAAACTCTAAAGTCTGGAGTGCGTCTTCTTTTTGGATACTGAACGAGTCTCTAATAAAATCTCGGATAGCTGTCAACATAGCTGAAACAAGATCCGGATCTTGAACTGTTACCTGCAAACCTACCATATGTTGCAGTAGTAATCCGGTTTGTTTGTGAATTAAAAACACCTGTTCTACCCGATAAGTCAGCGTCCGGAGTAGCACGACTTCAGCAAATGACTTACCTGTTTGTCGTGCTTCTAATCTCCATTTAAAACTTTGTGGAGATAAACTATGTTCCAGAGTTTTATTCATTGATTGAATCATTTCCTCAAGAACTGTAGCAACAGCCTTGCGGGTAGCAGGGCCGATGATAGGAAACATTATCTGTGCAAGGACATTTAAGTCTTTTTTTATAGAGGCATGAATCGATTGTTCAACGGTAGGTACTATTGCTTCACTAAGTTGTTTATCTTGAATTGTCCGCAAAATAACTGCTTCTGGAAGCACACGGCAAATCTCTTCTGCTGTTATTTGACTGTTTTCTAATCGTTCGTAAAGTTGGTTAAGTTTAGTAGGTTCAATACCTAGCAGCAAACTACGGAGTTCACTCAGTTCGTCACTGGTTACACGAGCGTTATTTGCTGAAGAATTATTACTCATTAATCAGTTATTAGTTATTTGCAAATACCACTAATTTAAGCATTTAACCCGAAGGGCTAATCGTGATATCAGAACTTATGAAGCGTTTTCTCGCTCCCTGGCAACAGGTATACAAGGGAAGACTGACGGTTGAATACTTACCTAATAATTAACTACAAACGATAGCGTACTTTTAGAAGATAAGAGCATCTTTACTATTGAGAACTAATGCGAAAAGCTAGCTCTTGAAAAAGCTTGGCAAGAGTAGCTCGATCTGTCTTGTCTTTACGTAATTCTTGGTATTCTTGTTGTACTAAAGCTATGATTTCCTCAGATTTTTGTCTCAAATCATCCTGTATGCTTTTAGATTGATTAAAAATCTGTTCGCGAATATCTCGTTGACTAGTAGCAGTTTGTTCATCAAATTCTGCTAGCTTTTTTTGTACAGAAATATTCAAGTGATTATGTTGAGCAACAAGTGATTTCACTGCCTCATCACGTTCTGCTTGCTCGTTCCTGAGTCTTTCTGTTAAAGACTCCACCTCTTTTCTCAGATATATTTCTAGTGAATCTAACCGTTTTCTTGTTTCATCTCGCAAGCTGACACATTCTTTAACCAACCGTTCCTCTATTCTGATAAACTGTTTCTCCACCTCCCGCATTTGCTCGCCAACAAGAATGTCTCTGACTTTAGCTAAGTTGTTGATTTCACCAATTTCTGCATTACTATATTGAAGTCGGTTTGTTTCTTGAATTGACCAGGCTGGCGCTGGTTCTATAGAATAACTATCCGTGTGTTCTCCTGGCAACTGGTTCATAACTTCAATTCTTGTTTCACGTATTTATAATTTTTCTCAACTTCTATAAGTTGGTAAGAAATATGTTTTACTTACCCAATCCTACTAAATATATAGTAAGTATTCAGTTGTTAGCTACTTACAAGCATAATATTTTTAGCTGATTAAAGCCGGGAAACGCAAATCACTCTTTGTTTCAGGCATTAGTCTCAACTTCAGTACATATTTAATGAACCGCAACAGACTTGGCAGTGCGTAGGTGAAACAGTCCGTTTAGGAGTGTTTCTCGCTCCCAGGTAAGGACTGAAAGGGTTTCCCGGCAGTCCCGCATCAGAAGCGTAAAGGACTTGTTTGTTACTACTGAGAATAAAAAGCACTTAAGTCAGCAGTAATTATACATTTTTTTTGGCAGCGCTAATGGTCAAACGCTACTGAAGTTTTAAAAATTTATCCAATGCTACTATCATGTTAGGGGGCCAACGACGAATATTTTTTACCCAGTTGAGATCTTTATAGCGTCCATCCAGTCCAACTACTGACACCCAATTACTTTCCGCTTCGCCTTTTTGTCCTTGTACCCAATAAGCAGCACTAAGGGCGGCACGCATATCAGCAAAATTAGGATATTTGCGGACAATATTTCGCATTTGGCGAATAGCTTCTTCTTGTTGACCAATTTGATAAAGAGCAAGAGCATAGTTGGCACGGGCAAAAGCAAAATTAGGGGCAGTGTCTGCTGATTTTTTGTAGTCGGCGATCGCCTCATCCCATTTACCCAAGCCAGCTTTGGCATTTCCTCGATTGTTATACCCCATTGCATCTGTGGGATCGAGGAGGAGGACATGATTGTAATCTGCGATCGCCTCATCCCATCTTCCCAAACCTTCTAAGGCTGTACCACGATTTAAGTAAGGGTCAGTGATATTTGGCGCAAGTTCTACCGCTTTGTTATAATCTGCCAACGCTTCAAGCAACTTGTTTTGGCTGACTCTGGAATTGCCTCGGTTACTCCAAACTGCGGCATTATCGGGAAATTGCTCAAGAATTTGCGTCCAGTAACGTTCTGCTGTGGCAAAATCACCTTTGTTTGTCGCAGCAAACGCTTTATTCCCCAACTCATCCCGTTTTTGTAACTGTTCTATACTCGTACTGGTAGATTGGGCTGCCATCACGACTTCGCTATGCCCAAAAACAAGCAACAGGCTTAGAAGAATAATAATTAATTTAATCATCGTGTTTCTCTATAGTTCGTTCATTCCAGCTTTGGATAGTGGACTGATAATATTCTCAGGCAAAGACGCAAAATTTGACATCTCTACATAATTATTTGCGCTTTTGCGCCTCTGTTCAATATCTCACGGTAATGAGGTGACAAAGTGAAAACTGAATTACAAAAAGGTAGGGGAAAAACTCTTTTCTTCGACATGATTGATGATAGTCGTCCTTTACCCATGACGATACATCTGTACTCTTGAGCCTGGGTTTAAGGCAACAAAGACAACTGTTCATTGGGGGGTTTAAAACCTAAATGCTTGTAGGCGGCTGGTGTTGCGACTCTTCCACGAAAAGTCCTTTGTAAGTAACCAATCTGCATTAAATAAGGTTCGTATACTTCCTCGATTGTCTGAGTGTCTTCACCTGTTGCGGCAGCAATTGTTTCCAATCCCACCGGACCACCATTAAATTGTTCAATAATGACACTCAGCATCCGCCGATCTGTCCAATCCAAACCGCAGGGATCGACCTGAAATAGATGTAAAGCTTCTGCTGCTACAGTTTCATTAATCTCTCCGGATAATTTGACTTGCGCGTAATCACGTACACGCTTAAGTAATCTATTTGCTATACGTGGTGTTCCTCGCGAACGACGAGCAATTTCTGTCGCGCCATCCTCAGTGATGGGTGTCTGAAGTAACTGAGCGGTTCGCAGTACAATTTGGTTCAGCTCATCGACTTCATAAAATCTTAGTTTTTGGATTAAGCCAAAGCGATCGCGCAGTGGTGAGGTGAGTGCTCCCACACGGGTTGTTGCCCCAACTAAAGTAAACTTGGAGAGCGGCAAACTCCGAGTACGAGCACTGGAACCTTTGCCTATGGTAATATCTAAGCGATAATCTTCCATTGCCGGATAGAGAATTTCTTCTGTCATCCGCGCTAAGCGATGAATTTCATCGATAAATAAAATATCTCCAGGTTTCAGATTCACTAGCAGTCCGACAATATCTCTGGGACGTTCTAGGGAAGGCGCACTGGTAATTTTGCAGTTGACTTCCATCTCAGCTGCTAAAATCATCGCCATTGTGGTTTTTCCTAATCCAGGAGGACCGTACAATAGTAGGTGATCTAGCACCTCACCCCTAGATTTAGCCGCTTTAATGGCAATGTCGAGCACATCTTTTAAGTCTTTTTGCCCTATGTAATCGGCAAATCGCTGGGGTCGAATACTCTCTTCGTGCTTTCCAAGTTCATCCACATCAGCTTCGGGTTGCAAAAGATTCTCCTCTGCTGCGGGGGCTTTCACTGACTCCCGACTTTGCTTTGGTTCTCTGTTTGGTTCTGGAGGCTGTTTTTTCGAGGAGATAATCGCCATAATTTCGCTTTTAATATAGAACTTTTTTTAGAGGGAGGGGGAGAAAATTATTCTAAATCTTCCTTGTCCTCATTGTCCTCCTTGTCCAGCACTCCCGCATTCCCCGAATCAGGTATGAAAATTTTCGGTAGAAACTACACTCTCCAATCTAAAATTTAAATTTCGGGAGATGACGTAGGAGTGTAAAACTACTTATGCTAGCTAAAAGAATTCTACCGTGCCTCGACGTTAAGGCAGGAAGGGTTGTCAAAGGAGTTAACTTTGTGAATCTTCAGGATGCTGGCGATCCGGTGGAAATGGCAAAGGTTTACAACGACGCGGGTGCAGATGAGTTAGTGTTTCTAGATATTACAGCGACTCATGAAGACCGGAATACGATCATCGACGTTGTGTACCGCACTGCCGAACAGATTTTTATTCCCTTGACTGTGGGTGGAGGGATTCAATCCTTAGAAAATGTTAAAAATCTTTTACGAGCAGGAGCTGACAAGGTTAGTATTAATTCTACAGCGGTACGCGATCCTGATTTTATCAATCGGGCTAGCGATCGCTTTGGCAATCAATGCATAGTTGTTGCTATTGATGCTAAACGCAGACAAGATCCTCATAATTTAGGTTGGGATGTCTATGTGCGGGGTGGAAGAGAAAATACAGGTTTAGATGCTTTACTTTGGGCGCAAGAAGTTGAACAAAGAGGTGCAGGAGAATTGTTAGTAACAAGTATGGATGCGGATGGAACTAAAGCTGGTTATGACTTGGATTTAACAAGCGCGATCGCACTCACTGCCAGTATTCCAGTCATTGCCTCTGGTGGCGCTGGCAACTGCGAACACATTCACTCCGCTTTAACAAAAGGTCATGCTGAAGCAGCTTTACTGGCATCGCTTTTGCACTACGGGGAGTTAAGCATAATGGAAATTAAAAATTATTTACGCGATCAAGACTGTCCCGTCCGAATGTATTCCCATCTGCAATCAGGTGAGTAGGAAATCAGGATTTTACGTACAGAATTCTGATTAGAATTCATAATTGTTTGGTTTGCTTATCCTTATCCAAACAAATAAGCGAGTAGTTCAGCACAACTTTCTGAAAACAGTGTTAATATTGATTAACATGAATTAAAAAATATTAAAAAATATGTTGATTCCTATTTTAGTTTTTGATGTAGCGCTCGTGGCATGGTCGTTACACCTGATAGAAAAAGCCGTCCAAAGTAAGGAATTTTCTCTATTATTAGCTGGTACACTAGTTGCAGTTGCGGCGGCAGCGATGCTGGTCGTTTACTTTCTTATGGGTCACTGTATGAGCTATTTATTACAAATGTCATAACTGTGAGTAGTTGATTGTTAATTGTTAATTATAAGTAAAACTACTTATAAAATCATATTGACAAATAGTCATTCCATCAGTCACAATAGGGAATGCACTGCGCGGGGTTATAGCTCAGTTGGTAGAGCACCTCAATGGCATTGAGGGGGTCAGCGGTTCGAATCCGCTTAGCTCCATATTTATTTATCGTCGAGAACGAATTTATCTTGTTCGTTAATTTAACCTATTGCCCTTTGCAAATTCTTTTAACAATTGATGACTGGAGAACCTCAGTCTAGAGAAAGATTTAGCTGATGAGCCAAATGGAGTAAAAATAGGATGCTAAATAGAGATGGACATGTATTCTATGAAACTGAATCATTTGACCAAAGGGCTAACGAAAGTAGGACGCTTTCTGGCAACAACTATGTTTTGTGTGTCAGCGATCGCCTTCGTTTGGCAGGGTGCTTTTTTCTCGAACACCGCAGCAATGGCTAATCCTACTGTAAACTTGATAGCCTCAGGAGATTTGGGCGATCAAATTAAAGACAAAGCCAGTGAAGGATTTGAAAAATCCAGGAACTTCATCGACGATACAAAAGAGAGTCTGAAGAACACTGCGAACAAAAATGCTAATAAAGTTGAGGCCCAAAGCAATGACGTAGATGTTATAGGCAAAGCTAATAGAGATGCCGCTCGAATCGAGGAAAGATCAGACACTCATGCGGCAAACACTAAGGAAGCCGTAGACAAGACAGAGAATTTTGTTGAACGCGCCATTGACAACATCAAGGATACTTTTAGCAAGTAGAGAACGGATAGGCCTTGCGATGCTTTTGACCACGGCTTAAGTTGTATCGCGATGCAGTTCTAAAACAACCCCCACCTTAAAAATAGGTTATACGTCCAGATAAGGTCAAACTGGACG
>JAQYWP010000976.1 GCA_029379285.1 Rhizonema sp. PD38 | reverse complement strand
GTTAACATTCAATCGCAAACCCTTATATTTTTCTTTTAAAAAAAGTTTATTCATACTTTAAAAAACATTTATAACTATAATTTATCTTAGTGTAAACTTTATAAAGAATAGAAGATTTATCTATAGAATTGTATTGTAGTTTACAAATACAGGAAGTAGTATTGGCTAGCTTACGTCAGAATAGGGCGGTGTATAATTAGTTTGGGCAAGGTGCAAAGGTCCTCACAACTTAATCCGTCAGTAAAATCTAAGTAGTTTAAGTAACTGTTCTTTCTTCTAATTCACCATTCTCAAGCTAAGAGTTAGCAGATATTACAGAAACTTTAAAATGTTATGTTCAGAGAATAGTGTAGATTAAAAAACAAGCTAATAATTACGTACTACCAGGTGTATCCCAAGGCGTATAAGTATAAACCCACAGGTTAGAAGCCTGAAGCTGGACATATGTAAACGCCAGGACTGTAAAGCGAAGAATCAAGATAAAAGCAGCTTACCTATATTGAGTTGCTTGCAGAAATATGCTATGTCCGTGTAGCCTTACCCGATCAGGTCAAGGCTGCAGAATTGGTATACTCGCCGTACTTCATTACAAAGATATGTTAATGATAAACCAAACTTTAGCAGCAAAGGCTTTGCTGAAAATTATGGTGATTGATGACCATGAGTCAGTTTTAGGTGGAACAATTGCTACATTAGGCAGACATTACCCAGATGCCCAACTGATGACGGCTCTCACTGCTAATAATGTTCTCAATCAATTAGATAGTTTACAGCCCGATCTACTTGTTATGGATCTTTCCATTCCTGACAGTCCTGGGATGACAGCGCAACCTAATGTTGGTCTTCAACTGCTCAAAAATGTGATGAAACGCTATCCCGACCTAAATCTTGTCGTCCAAAGCGCTCATGTCAGAACATTAATCAGAATTAGACTTGACATTGACAGTCATAGAGGAGGCTTTACAGTTGCAGATAAAAGTCTAACTAGCAAGGAAATGCTGACTAAAGTAGATTGGGCGATACAAGGATTAACTCATACAAAAGATATCAAAGGTATCCATTTCGGATTAGAAGTTAAACATGAGTGGCTGCAAGTGCTAAATTTAGCATTTCAAGAAGGACTGCAAGACAAAGCAATTGCAGAGCGAATTTGTGTATCTGAACGCATGGTGCGTCACTACTGGAGCAAACTGCAAGACGCTCTAGAAGTTTATCCTGAAGATGGTAAAAATATCCGAATTCAAACTCAAATGCGAGCACGAGAAAAAGGGTTGATTGATTAGTTAGGAGTTGGGAGCTAGGAATTTGTAGTCAAATTCGAGTAGGGTGACCAATGCTCGCTATAAATAGTTTAAACCTGCTACTGTAAGGCATTGCCCATATATGTATAATATAAGACTTTTCATGAATGATTTAGGATTGCCAAGTCGGTCGGCATAAATATTTATCGTTGGGAAAAAGTACTATGACATTCTTGTAAAAAGCTAATGGATAAGGGGTTTAAGCTTGATTTACATTTCTTAACATAGCTATTTTTAGTTGTGCCCACTTATTTATAGGAATTAAGAGTTAGGAACTTGTAGTTAATTGTGAGGAGTGAGTAAAGAACAAAAATTAACAAATGACAGAGTTTAGTCTTTGGAAGAGAATCAAAGAAGAAATGACTACTTTACGTGTGGGTGCTTTACCGGGCAGTTTCGTAATTGTGTTAGTGATTATCCTGCGTATAACTGGTGTAATGCAATCTTTAGAGTGGCAGGCTTTTGATACTTTTCTTAGTTTGCGCCCCTCAGAACCTATTGATGAACGAATTACGATTGTGGGTATAAATCAAGATGATATCCGTCGTGTTGGAACTTATCCCCTCCCTGATCGTGAAATCGCACTACTGATACAAAAGTTACAAAAATTACAGCCAAGAGCCATCGGTATTGATATTTTTAGGGATGTGCCTATCGAGCCTGGTTATGATGAACTTGTCTCCATAATTAAAGAAAGTAAAAATTTAATTTTGGTTGAAAAAGTTTTACCAGACAAAATCGGTACACTACCTAGATTACCAACTCAAAAAGTGAGTTTTGCCGATCAAGTTACGGACAATGACGGCAAATTGAGACGGAGCTTGTTGTTGCTATCAACACCTCAAGAATACAAAACATCTTTGTCTCTAAGTTTGGCAAAAGCTTATCTGGCTTATGAAGGGGTTAGTTTAGAAATGAATTTGCACGCTCGCACTCCTATTAAGTTAGGTAATACTAAACTTCCCCGTTTTTTTTCCAACTCAGGAGGATATATACGCGCAGATGTAAAGGGAGTTCAGATACTACTTAATTTTCGCAATAGTCAAGAACGATTTAGAACCCTGACTTTGGGTGATATCGAAACAGGGAATTTTAACCCAAACTGGATACGCGATCGCATTGTGATTGTTGGGATAACCGCTCCTAGTGTAAAAGACTTCATAACAACTTCCGCAATTACATCTACAACACCAGCAATAGGACAAGTTTATGAGGTGGAAATTCAAGCACATGCTCTTAGTCAAATTATTAGTGCAGCGTTAGACTCAAGACCATTGTTAAATACTTGGTCAGATGGATGGGAATATCTGTGGATTGTAGAGTGGGGATTTTTAGGAATTAGTTTTGCTATGCTGATAAAATCTCCTTTTCAAAATTTTCTAGCTGTTGGTATTGCTAGCACAAGCCTGCTACTCATTAGTTATTGGCTTGTTGTCTGGGGTTGGTGGGTTCCAGTCGTACCAGCAATGGTTGTTTTCTTTTTCAATAGTATCGGACTGACAGCTTTATATCAGTATGATCGAGCTTTGCAGTCTAAACTTCATGCTCGCCAAGTTATCATTGAACGTACATTTGAAACAATTCACAATGGACCCCTGCAAACACTGGCAGAAACTTTAAGGTACATTCGAGATCAAAGTTTACCGATAAATGAGTTACTTCCTTTTGTGGAAGAAGAATTAGAAAAACTGAACTACGAACTGAGAGGAATTTATGATTTTTTGCA
This sequence comes from Rhizonema sp. PD38, assembly GCA_029379285.1. GTDB lineage: Bacteria > Cyanobacteriota > Cyanobacteriia > Cyanobacteriales > Nostocaceae > Rhizonema. Next base: position 648 of record JAQYWP010000976.1, on the reverse strand, counting down.
GCGAGAATCTCTAAATCAAGACAATAGACTTTATTTAAAAAGAGGTTTAGAACTCAATTTGCAAGATCCATTTCACGAAGTTCTTTATCAAGTTTACAGCCATACTTTGGAACGCGACTTTCCCGGCTTTAAAAGTCTTAAATTAAGAGTACATAAATTTGATCCAATTGACGAGGGTCAATTGAGTATTGAACAAAAGCAAGGACTTTGCCGATTTTTAGAAGAAGCTTTGTGCAATGTCGGGAAACATGCTACAGGAGTCACTCGTCTCGAAGTTATTTGCACAAAAAAACAAGGCTGGTATATACTCAGAGTTTTGGACAATGGTAATGGTATTAACTCATCTCATGAAAGTCGAGGAACACAGCAGTTTAGGAATTTAGCAGGGCAACTTAAAGGTAAATATAGACTAGAGGGTGTTTCTCCTCAAGGCACTCTTTGTGAATTGTCTTGGCCTATAGCAAAATTTTGGTTTTAGTAGCATCTAATATCGTGTCCAGTTATTGTGAAGATGCAGAGCAATTGGCATAGGATGCAGAGGCATCAATTCACGAAGCTAATTTTGCCTAATATCATGCAGACATGGCTTTTCATCTGTTACACTCCCAACTCCAGCGGCTGACTCCACGCTTTTAGAGAGCTTAATGT
>JAQYWP010000975.1 GCA_029379285.1 Rhizonema sp. PD38 | reverse complement strand
GCTTCAAGTCGGGGAACCCGCCCAACGCACTGGCTCACCAAATTTTCCCTCAATACTATTACGAATTCTTTCGTCTTCTTTAGCTTGTTTCTTTTTTTCTTTACTAACATTGGCTGGTGGTCTTCCCAAAGGAGGTCCACTAATTCTAATACCTCTTACAGTGCGCTTAAGAGCAAATGGGGAGAAAATAGATGTCCTAACCAAAGGTTGACTTTTGTACGGGCGGGTTTAACAAGACATTGCGTTGACACCCGCTCATACTCTTGACTCCTCAAATGCCCAATCTTTGGTAAACTTCTTCTAAATGTCCGAGTTGCTGCTGTGGGTCAAAACACGTTTCTATCTCTGCTTTTGATAATTTTTGGGTAACACGGGAATCTTTACTAATTAAGTCGTGGAAATTGCCATCCGGTTTATTCCAAGCAGCGTGAGCACAAGATTGTACGATCGCATAGGCTTCCTCACGGCTCATTCCCTTAGACACTAGAGCAAGTAGCACTTTCTGGCTAAACACGACGCCGCCGTAGCAATTCATATTGCGTTCCATGTTTTCCGGATAAACCAATAGGTTTTTCATCAATTCTGTCATTTCTACCAGCATAAAGTGCGTCAAAATGCAAGTATCTGGTAAAACCACTCGTTCTACTGAACTGTGAGAAATATCTCTTTCGTGCCACAACGCAATATTTTCCAAAGCGGCAACGGCATGAGAACGGATAATTCGTGCCATTCCCGTTAGGCGTTCCGAACGAATGGGGTTGCGTTTGTGTGGCATTGCGGAGGAACCTTTTTGTCCTTTGGAGAAGAATTCTTCAACTTCGAGAACGTCTGTTCTTTGCAAATTGCGAATTTCTACGGAAAAGCGTTCAATTGATGCTGTTAGCAAGGCTAATTGTTGCACGTAGTCGGCATGGCGATCGCGTGAAATAACTTGTGTTGATGCCGTATCAGGTTTGAGTCCAAGTTTTTGACAAGCGATCGCTTCTATACGTGGTTCCACATTGCCGTAAGTTCCTACTGCTCCAGAAATTTTACCAACGGCGATTGTTTCGCGGAGATAAGTCAGGCGTTCTTGATGCCGCAACACCTCTGCCAACCACCCAGCCAACTTAAAACCAAACGTGATCGGTTCAGCGTGAACACCGTGGGAACGTCCTACCATTACCGTATGACGATGTTCCTTTGCCCGTTCACGAATTGCACTAATCAAATCTTCCAGGCGTTGCAACAATATATCCAGACTGGCAACGAGTTGCAGTGCCAAAGCTGTATCCAGCACATCCGAACTGGTTAAGCCTAAATGAATATACCGTCCTGCATCACCAACATATTCGTTAACATTTGTTAAGAAGGCAATGACATCGTGGCGGACTTCAGCTTCAATTTCTAAAACCCGCTTTGGGTCAAAATTTGCCTTTGCCTTAATTTCCTCAACCGCCTCAGATGGAATATAACCTAACTCAGCTTGAGCCTCACAAGCTGCAATTTCCACTTGCAACCAAGTTTTCAGCTTATAAGCTTCTGTCCACAGATTGCCCATTTCAGGCAAGGTATAACGCTCAATCACAGTCCGCCACGCTACGAAGTACAACCGTCATATTGTACAGAAACAGAGAGTCTTTTGGCGTGGGCGATCGCTCTGTTGAGAAGAAAGCTTTTTACAGTTATCTGTACAAACCAGATATTTACCTCTGCATCGGGCAGGTAGCAGGAGTAAACCCCAAACCATTGGCATTGGGAGCAGATGATATGAGCGTTACTTCTCCTTTACCGTTGAATACCCAGCCAGTAGCAGGTACAATTGCCACTGGTTCTTTTGATTTGAGTCGTGTTTTTGCAGAGAGTTTCTTTGAGCTATGTTGCTGCATAGTAGTAACTGGCAATCGAGTATCTGTCCAAACGACGTCATTAGTGAGGGGTTCTATGGGGCTGGGAGGTAAGCCGCCTCGTCCGGTGCTAGTGAATTGACTGCCTCCATTCGTAAAGGCGGCACAGCTAGAGGTAATTAATTCTGGAATATTTACCGCAACTGTAGGCAGTTGCACTAACCCCCGGCTAGGGTCTACATTGGGTGTGCTAATTGCTATTTGACCATTTAAAGTAGGAGCGGTCTGGGAAAATGCCGTAATATCGTTAGTTGGTGAATTTTGAGGGTTTAGTTGGTCTGGATCATTGGTTCTCAAAAGGAGCATCAAATCTTCCCGATTACGTTGCTGGATGCCAAAAATATCTAATGAGTTGATTATAATCCTACCACCAGTGCCACTAAACGCATTAGCCGTGATGTCGCTATTTTCATTAGGCGTTGCAACAATCAAGCCATTAGGCGCATTAATCATAATGTTGCCACCGTTACCACCCCTTTGAGCAGTACCTGCGGTGGTAGAAATTTGACTACCATTGCGTAACAGCAGTAAGTTTCCAGTGATATCCAACATCAAGTTTCCGCCATTGCCAGAGCTAGTCCGTGCGGTAATTGTGCCATTGTTAAGCCGCCCAGAGCCTGTAGTAATACTGATGTTACCTGCTCTTCCTGTTCCAGTATTATTGACTGAGACTTGTGCCCCATTCTCAACAAGTAATGTAGGAGTGGTAATACTCAAGTTTCCTGCGTCTACTGTTGCATCGGGCGCATCAGTCTGAGCAAATAAGCCACTGGAGAGACCTGTCAGTTGCACTAGTTTAGTAGCATTGACATTTATACTTCCCCCTCTGCGTATACCCAAAGTACCTGCTGAAACTTGTGCCCCATTCTCAACAAGCAATGTAGGAGTAGTAATACTCAAATTCCCTGCTTCTCCTGTTGCATTCCTCTCAGTTTGAGCAAATAAACCACTGGCAAACTGACCATCAGCTGAGCGACCACTGAGTTGTACCATTGTACTAGCATTGATGTCTATACTTCCCGCTCTACCCGCGCCTAAAGTACCTGCTGACACTTGTGCCCCATTTTCAACAAGTAATGAAGGAGTAATAATCCTCAAATTTCCTGCTTCTCCTGTTGCGCTTCTCTCAGTTTGAGCAAATAAACCACTGGCAAACTGACCATCAGTTGAGCGACCACTAAGTTCTACCATTGTGGTAGCATTAATGTCTACACTCCCGGCTCTGCCCGCACCCAAGGTATTTGATAAGACTTGTGCTCCATTTTGAACTTGTAATGTAGGAGTGTTAATATTCACATCTCCTGCGTCTCCTTTGCTCTCAGTTTGAGCCAACAAACGGCTATTAGCGCCATTCAGTTGCACCGATTTGGCAACATTGACACTGAAATTACCTCCCTTACCTGCACCTAAGGTATCTGATGAGACTTGTGAGCCATCCTGTATACGTAACTCACTCGTGTTAATCTTCACATCTCCTGCACTTCCTGTGGCAGTACTCTCTGCTTGAGTCAACAAGCTGCTACCAGTACCACTCAGTTGTATGAGATTCGAGCCATTGACATTCAAGCTTGCTCCAGTACCTGTACCTCCAGTGTCTGACAACACTCGTTACCCTGCCTGTGAAATCAGCTGTCTGAAGAAGAAGTACTCCTTAAACTTTTAGAGACAAAAATAGTGCATAAAAAGTTTATTAATCTAAGTAATAACCTTAATAAAAATTAAAAATTAAAGATGAAAAAAGCCTGCTATGCCTGCAATTAGCAATTCATAAGGCTAACTTTATTTCCGTACAC
>JAQYWP010000130.1 GCA_029379285.1 Rhizonema sp. PD38 | reverse complement strand
AAGTCATTAGAGGCATCAAGTCACTCCACCGCTCACATTGCTTGGGAGTACCCAATTTTGGAACTTTAGTCTAAACTCCAGTTATTATTTATTCATATAAAAATGGTGCTAAAAAAATATCCGTGTGCGTTGCAACACGGTGAGTCAGACTGTGGTGCAGCTTGCTTGGCAACAATTGCCAGGTACTACGAGCGTAACCTCGCAATTAGCCACATTCGGGAAGTTGTTGGTACTGGGCAACAGGGAACAACTCTGCTGGGTTTGAAACGAGGTGCAGAGGCTTTAGGATTTAATGCCCAAGGAGCCAAAGCAGCACCGGAGATTATCGACCAAATCGATGCCCTACCCCTGCCTGCAATTATTCACTGGCAAGGTTATCACTGGGTGGTGTTGTATGGGCGACAGGGTAAAAAATACGTTATTGCCGATCCTGGTGTTGGTGTTCGTTATTTATCCCAAAAGCAGCTAACCGAAGGCTGGCAGAATTACATCCTGCTGTTGCTGGAGGCAGATCCAGTACGCTTTGCCGAACTGCCGAATGATAAAGTTAACAATCTAGGACGCTTTTTCCAGCGCATCTTACCTTATCGAGCGATTCTAGGACAAGCATTGCTGCTTAACTTCGTCCTCGGTTTAATCACCCTTACTTACCCGTTCCTGATCCAAATTCTTACCGATGATGTGCTGGTACAGCAAGATACCAGGTTGCTTAATGGTATAGTGATTGGCGTCGCAGTTATGAGTTTGATTGGTAGCGGACTGAGATTGGCGCAGTCGAACTTAATTGCCCACTTTGCACAAAGGTTAGAGTTGGGGCTAATTCTGGAATTTACCAGGGCGATACTGCGCCTACCGCTGACTTATTACGAAACCCATCGCAGTGGAGAAATTATTAGCCGCCTCCGAGATATCCAACGGATTAGAAATGTCATATCCCAGCTTTTAGTTACTCTGCCCAGCGAGTTTTTTATTGCTATTGCGTCTTTAGGTTTCTTGCTTTTTTATAGCTGGAAACTAATGCTAATTACTGCGTTTATTGCAGTTGTGATGATTCTATCGACGCTTGTATTTCTACCTACACTCCAACAAAAAACCCGAACAGTATTAGCCGAAGACGGTGAAAACCAGGCGATTCTGGTAGAAACTTTTAAGGGAGGACTTACGCTCAAAACTATCTCTGCCGCACCTCAGTTGTGGGAACAACTTCAATGGCGCTCTAGCAAAGTAGCTTCTATGACCTTTCGTGCCATCCAAATTATAGTTGTTAACCGCACATTCTCGGATGTTGTTTCTAATCTAAGTAGCGTTGGTTTATTATGGTTTGGCAGTCAATTGGTATTTGCAAGAGAAATTAGTATTGGTCAACTTGTTGCTTCCTATACCCTAGCTCAAAATGTGATTCGGTTAATGACTGATTTAATTGTCATCATCAACGAATTAACCTGGATAAAAACCGCTGCTGAACGTCTTACCGAAGTCACCGATGCTACACCGGAAATACTGCCAGACGATGTTACAAAACCCTTTGTTAAAATTCCTTGTGATGCTGACATAGTTAGCTCTAACCTCAACTTTAATTATCCGGGTCGGGTTGATTTATTAGAGGATTTTTCCCTGACAATTCCTGGTGGTCAGGTTGTTGCTTTAATTGGGGAGTCTGGCTGTGGTAAGAGTACCTTAGCAAAACTGATTGCGGGGTTGTATACCTTGCAATCTGGTAATATTCGTATTGGTAAATACAACTTGCAAGACCTTTCCCTTGATTGTCTGCGCCAACAGGTTATCCTCATTCCTCAAGAACCTCATTTTTGGAGTCGCTCAATTATTGCTAACTTTCGTTTAGGCGCTCCTCATGTAACGTTTGAAAAAGTTGTGGACGCCTGTCAGATGGCGAAAGCGGATGAATTTATTAGTCAACTACCTGATAAATATCAAACTGTTTTAGGGGAGTTTGGGGCAAGTATTTCAGGAGGGCAACGGCAAAGATTAGCTATAGCAAGAGCAATTGTTACCGATCCGCCGGTTTTGATTTTAGATGAATCAACGGCTAACCTCGATCCTGTAAGTGAGGCGCAAGTCTTAGATAAACTGTTGTTGCATCGCGAAGGCAAGACTACAATTTTGATTAGCCATCGTCCCAGAGTAATTAATCGCGCCCATTGGATTGTGCTACTGGAGCAAGGTAAGCTTAAAATGCAAGGCAATGCAGAGGAGTTGCGTTCACGAAGTGTCTCTGAAGGAGATTCGCAACTTGGAACCCATTTGGATTTTTTCACCCCTTAGTACACGTCACCGTAAAAAGGGGTCGGAAATCGATGCGAAAAGGTAAAATTGTTGGAGATTGTGACATAAGTATTTACAGCTAGGAAAATAGAGATTAAGAACGTAGACCATCTAGGGATAGTAGCAGGAATAATAGATGCTATAGGGTTAGTAGAAACAATTAATGAATTAATAGGTGAAGAGAAAGGCGAAAAAATCAGTCCAGGTCATGTAGTTAAAGCCATGATATTGAACGGGTTATATAAAAGCCACCAACCCCAAACTTGGCGTGGTGCGATATGCCGATGACTTCATAGTCTCGGCTAGAGACAAGGAAAGTCTCGAAACTGCCCAAAACCTGATTCAAGCATGGATGTCTGAACGAGGTCTTGAATTAAGCACTCTCGTAGACGATTATGACGTCAATGGAAGAGGGCTTCGACTTCTTGGGCTTCTTCTTACGGCACTACGATGGAAAACTCCTAATCAAACCATCAAAGAAGAAGGTGTTAGCCTTCTGCAAGAGGATTGGTAAGGAAATCAAAAACCTGAGTAGCGTAGAACAAGAAGTTTTAATTAAGAAGCTCAATCCAATTCTCAGAGGTTTTGCTAACTACTACAAAGGGGGAGTTAGCAAAGAAACCTTCGGCTATGTTAGTTATGATGATAATGTTTATATAAATACAGTGTACTATGGTGTGTAAATGCAGGTTTTTACACGTATCTCGGCTCAATGCCTATATGGGAATACTAAATCCAGAAATCGTCAGGATTTAGCAGCATGGTTAGCAATCTAATTAGTATTCCCGGATATTACATCACTGAAGAACTCTACAATGGTTCCAGAACCCTTGTTTATCGAGGGTATCAAGAAACCGACTCCTTAAGAGTAGTCATCAAGCTACTGAAAAATCCTTATCCCAGCTTTAGCGAACTCGTACAATTTCGCAATCAATACACCATTGCCAAAAATCTCAACTTAAGAGGAATCATCCACACCTACAGCCTAGAACCGTACCAGAATGGTTATATATTGGTGATGGAAGACTTTGGGGGAATTTCCCTCAAGGATTATTTCGCCAACAATAACAATGTCGCGTCTCTAGATGAATTTTTACAAATAGCCATATCTCTATGTGACATTTTAGATATTCTTTACCGTCAGAGAATTATTCATAAAAATATTAAACCCAGCAATATTTTAATTAACCCCGAAACCAAACAAGTAAAGCTAATTGACTTTAGTATTGCCTCTTTGTTACCACGAGAAATCCAAACGCTCATCAGCCCTAATGTATTAGAAGGTACACTTGCTTATATTTCTCCAGAACAAACAGGAAGGATGAATCGGGGAATTGATTACCGGACTGACTTTTATTCTTTGGGTGTAACTTTTTACGAATTGCTCACAGGAAAGTTGCCCTTTGAGTCAAATGAACCGATGGAATTGGTGCATTGTCATATTGCGAAACAAGTACCAGTATTAGTTGACAGTAAAGAAATTCCCCAAGTTATTTCTGATATCGTCATCAAATTGATGGCAAAAAATGCCGAAGATAGATATCGAAGTGCTTTAGGTTTAAAGCATGATTTAGAAAAATGTTTGTATCACATCAAAGAAACTGGTAAAGTTGAAAACTTTGAGATTGGTAAGCGGGATATTTGTGACAGCTTTATTATCCCTGATAAACTTTATGGACGAGAAACCGAAGTAGAATACCTGTTCCAAGCATTCGAGCGCATCAGTACGGGGACAACCGAAATGATGTTGGTATCTGGTTTTTCGGGTATTGGCAAAACAGCACTTGTTAACGAAGTTCATAAACCCATTGTTAGACAACGTGGTTATTTTATCAAAGGAAAATTTGACCAATTTAATAGAAATATTCCCTTTTTTGCATTTGTGCAAGCATTCCGGGATTTAGTCGGGCAATTGTTAACAGAAAGTGATGCCCAAATCCAACAATGGAAAAGAAAAATTTTAGAGGCTGTAGGTGAGAACGCACAGGTAATTGTCGAAGTTATTCCCGAGTTAGAAATAATTATTGGTACTCAAGCACCAGCACAGGAATTATCAGGAACTGCGGCACAAAATAGATTTAATTTATTATTCCAGAAATTCACCCAAGTCTTGACTAGTAAAGAACATCCATTAGTGATGTTTTTAGATGATTTGCAATGGGCTGATTCGGCATCGCTGAAATTAATTCAGCTATTAATGGCTGATACAGCATATCTTTTCTTAATTGGTGCATACCGTGATAACGAAGTCAATCCTGCCCATCCGTTAATGTTGACTTTGAGTGAAATTCAAAAAACGGCAGCAACTATTAATACTATTACTTTAGCTCCGTTGAATCAAGGTAAGGTGAATGAATTAGTTGCTGAGACACTTAAGTGTACAGCAACTTTGGCATTACCTCTTTCTCAATTGGTAAATCATAAAACTCAAGGTAATCCTTTTTTTACTACACAATTTCTCAAAGCATTGCATCAAGATGGACTAATTAAATTTGACTTTGATTTAGGCTGTTGGCAATGTGATATTGCAGCAGTGATTCAGCGAGTGTTCACTTCGGATGTGGTTGAATTTATGGCATTGCAGTTACAAAAACTGCCAAAGTTAACACAAGAGGTTTTAAAGTTAGCTGCTTGTATTGGCAATCAATTTGATTTACAAACATTGGCGATTGTTTGCGAATTATCTGAGGTAGAAACGGCTACTGATTTATGGGCTGCTTTGCAGTCAGATTTGATTTTACCCCAAAGTGAGGTTTATAAGCTTTATCAAGATAGTTATGAATACAGTCAAATTAGCGAACGCCAGACAGCTAAGTATAAATTCTTGCACGATCGCGTCCAACAAGCTACTTATTCTTTGATTCCTCAAGATCAGAAGCAATATACTCATTATCGTATTGGCAACTTACTCCTGGAGAATCTCTCAGAGGTCGATAGGGAAAATCAGCTTTTTGAAATTGTTCATCACCTGAACATCGGCAGTTCATTAATTGTTGATCCCTCGAAACGTGAAGAACTTGCCCAGTTAAACTTGGCGGCAGGAAATAAAGCCAGAATTTCTACTGCTTATGAAGCTGCTTCTAACTACTTTGTTGCTGGTATTGATTTATTGGCAACAGGCTATTGGCAAAAGCAGTATCAGCTATCCCTAAAATTGTTTCTAGGAAGAGCAGAAGTTGAAACGCTTGCAGGTCATTTTGAGTTGGCACCTAGTTTAATCGAAACAGTTCTTGAGCAAACGGATATTTTACTCGATAAATGTGCAGCTTATGAGCTAAAAATGCGAATAAATACTGCTTCTGGACAACCCCAAACCTCTATCGAGACTGCTTTGGTGGCTCTGAACTTATTAGGGATTCCATTGGAATCCGAACCTCCTAGCAGCGTTGATTTTGAGCAAATACTAAACCTCCCAGAGATGAGTAATCCTGCAAAGCTCAAAGCAATGGAAATTCTAATGTCGGTTATTGGTGCTGCGTATGTTGCCCAGCCCGGACTCATGTTGCCAGTGACCCTAACCATGCTCAAATTATGCACTCAGCATGGCAATTCACCAATTGCTGCGTTCACCTATACTTTTTATGGTGTCTTACTCTGTGGGTTTATGGGCGATATTGAATTGGGTTACCAATTTGGTCAACTTTCGCTCAAAATTCTTGAAAAATACGATGCTCGTTTCTTGAAAAGCAAGGTATATGCTCTCTTCTATTCGATGATATGTCCCTGGAAAGAACCTATTTCTGCAACGATTGATGACTTGCTAGAGTCCATTCAAAGCGGTTTAGACACAGGGGATATAGAATATGCTATGTACAGCTTAAAAGATTACTGCCATTATTATTTCCTAATAGGTGCATTTCTTGATGATGTTAATGCAAGATACGAAAAATATCAAGCATTAAGCCGCAAGATTGAGTATATACATGACGATCTTGCGATCTGGCAGCAGATAGGAATCAACCTGAAAAATTCCCACATTGGAGATGTACAGATTACTCTTGAAAATCTCAATGAGGCAGATACTTTCCATAGTTTGAAAGAGAAGCAATATAATATACCTTTGTTTAGTGCTTACTTTGCTAAGTGTCAACTAAATTACTTCAAGGGTGACTATGCAAAAGCCATTGAAAATGCAAATAAGGCTAGCACTTACCTTGACTTTGTAATTGGCAAAATCTATCCTACGGTTCATAATTTCTATCTATCGCTGGCACTATTGGGGCTTGCCGAAACATTAGAACCAGAGGAACGCTCAGAATATCTTGATCTAGTCAGGAAAAATCAAAGTCAATTACAAACCTGGGCTAATCATGCTCCAATGAATATGCTCCACAAATTTCATCTAGTCAAAGCTGAAATTTGTCGAGTTTTGGGAGAGAAAAGCGAAGCCATCGAATACTATGATCGCGCGATCGCTGGAGCCAAGGAAAACGGCTATATCCAAGAAGAAGCCTTAGCCAATGAACTTGCGGCTAAATTTTACCTAGATTGGGGTAAAAAGAAAGTCGCCACCAGCTATATGCAGGAAGCTTACTACTGCTACGCTCGCTGGGGTGCAAAAGCCAAAATTACCCATTTAGAACAACAATATCCCCAACGACTAGCGGGGATTCTTCCACCCTCTTGCCTTCCCATCACCCATGAGGGAACCATCGCCCCAACCTTGATGAGAAGTTTCACTAACGTTAATAGCAGCCAGAATTTATGGTTAGATGTTCCGGCGGTAATCAAAGCAGCACAAGCTATCTCACAAGAAATTGAGTTAGAAAAACTGTTAGCAACCTTGATACAGATGGCGATCATTTCGGCGGGAGCGCAAATCGGTCGTTTAATTCTCCGCCAAGACGAACAATGGTTAGTAGTTGCTCAAGCCGATTCAGAGCAAACACACAGGTTAGAAATCCTCCTCGAACAATGTCAGGAAATTCCCCAAAGTGTTATTTATGCGGTAGCGCGGACACAAGATACGACTGTGTTTGAAAACTTGAGCGATTCAGCACAATTTGCAGGCGATCACTATATTACCACCTACCAACCCAAATCCGTGTTATGTACTCCCATTAACCAGCAAGGAAAATTAATTGGCATCCTGTACTTAGAAAATAATCTTACCACAGGAGCATTTACGAGCGATCGCCTGCAAGTCATTCAACTCCTCACCGCCCAAGCAGCTATTTCCTTGGAAAATGCCCAGTTGTATTGTCAATTAGAGGAATATTCCTATAGTTTGGAGCAAAAAGTCTCCGAACGCACCCAAGAGCTAACACAAAAAGCAACGCAGCTAGAATTAACTTTACAGGAACTGCAACACACTCAAGCCCAACTAATTCAAGCGGAAAAAATGTCTGGTATGGGACAATTAGTTGCTGGTATTGCCCACGAAATTAATAATCCGATTAATTTCATCTATGCCAATATCGAACCAGCGAGTGAATACGTTACATCCTTAATTGAATTAAATCATTTATACCAGAAAAACTACCCGCAACCAATACCAGAAATTGAAGAAAAAATTTCTGATGTGGAACTAGATTTTTTGGTAAATGATTTACAAAAGCTGCTTAAATCGATGGAAATAGGAGCAGACCGCATCTGCAAAATTGTTTTATCACTGCGTAATTTTTCCCGTTTGGATGAAGCCGAAATCAAACCAGTAGATATTCACGAAGGTATTGATAGCACGCTGTTAATTTTACAGCATCGGCTCAAAAATATTAGCAAAAAAATAGAGATTTCAATCATTAAAGAATACAGCCAAATACCTTTAGTTAATTGTTATCCATCCGCTTTAAATCAGGTATTCATGAATATTCTCAGTAATGCCATTGATGCCCTAAAAGAATTAGATAATATAAATCACAAACCAACTATTACAATTCGTACTCAAATACAAAAACAAAAATATATTTCAATCCAGATTATCGACAACGGGATGGGGATGAGCGAATCAGTACTAAATAAGATATTTGAACCATTTTTTACTACGAAGCCTGTAGGCAGTGGCACAGGTTTAGGATTGTCAATTAGCTATTCGATTGTAGTAGAACAACATCGAGGTCAGTTAAACTGTATTTCGGCTCCAGGAAAGGGTACAGAATTTATCATTCAAATACCAATGTAAATTGATTCGCATATCTGGGAATAGGGGTAAAGTACCCTGGCTATCTAATTGTGTCCCGCCGTTGATCCCCGTAGTCATTTCTAATCATTAGCAACCCATCTATTAAGGAAATTTTTGGTTCCCATCCTAGTAGCTGTTTCATCTTGTTATTACTAGCGCACTGATTGACAATCTCTAAATATTTTACTCCTTCTTCAAGCTCGACATATTTCTCATTTGGGTTGAAGATACTAATGATATTCTCTACGACATCTCTTACCCTGTATTCTTTACCACTGCTAATATTAAAGATTTCACCAATAATATTTTGCTTCTGCTCTAATAAGGCTTTAGCTACCACAATAATACCTTCAATAACATCTGAAATATGAATAAAGTCTCGCGTATATTCCTGACCGCTCTTTGTCAAACGTAATTCAGGAGTAAGACTATTTTGTAATCTTTGTATAGTACGTGGTACCAGACGTGAACTATTTCTGTCTATACTCCCGTAAATGTTAGCAAAACGCACGATCGCTAATGGTATTTGATAAGTCAGATAATATGATTGCGATATCAAATCCGCACAGATTTTAGAGGTTTCATATATGTTTTTCGCTATCAAAGGTTCATTTTCAAGATAGGGTTTGATTTGGGTTGCATCCCGTCCATAGACCTTATCTGTTGTACTTAAAATCATAGAACATGAGTAAGTACTTTTTCGGATGGCTTCTAATAGAATATAGACTGCACGTATATTGTATTCACAAGTTTGAAAAGGGTTCTCAAAACACCATCCTTCAACTGCAACACCTGCCAGATGGATTACCAGATCAATCTGGCTTGTTAAAATTTTCTGAACCACCTCGTTATCAGGAATCTCTAAAGAGCTAGTAATAAACTCATCATACCAATGATGATTAAGAGCTTTTACATCCGTTGCTATCAAATAAATATGAGGATAATCTGCTTTGATTTTTTTACATAATTCTGAACCTACGTATCCACTAGCTCCAGTTACGAGCCACACTTTATTGCTTAAGATGTCTTTTATCTGATCTGAAAACATATGAAATCCGATATTTTTGCTGATGTAGATTTTGTTTGCTTATGCAGCATTTAGATTGAGAAGTAAAAGCCTAGTCAGCTTTTTCCTAACTTCAGAAACAATGGGCGAACCGGGAGTTAACCGTCTCGGCTGTCAGTGAATAGCGAGTGATGAAGGCATTTTGGTAAAGTACTTTGCCATCGGACTGACGGGTGAGCGTTAGTTCGCACCAAAAGACTCGCAAGGCTTTTTGGGTGTCTTTCAAGGGAATCAGATTGACGTAGCGATAGCGGTAAATCTATGAACGAGCGCTTACAAAAAAAAGGGAAAAGGGAACCGGGAATTCTTAACAGGGTATGAAGTTGTAAACTTCAGTTGTGGGTTTAAAGCCCACTAAAAAATTAAGATGTTTTTCGAGACGCATAGCGCAAGAAAAACGGCGTCCTTTTTTCAATCCCACACTTATAGCGTGTGGGTTTCCCTGTTGCCCGTTCCCTGTTCCCTGTTCCCTCTGAATTGTGCCATTGGCTGATTTCTAAGGTCTTGCTCCTAGCCGCACGAGGTAGTCCAAGCAGTCAACATGCTACAGCAGGCTCTATGCCTAAAAGCTCTTCGGAGCAAAACAGCGGTTGTTTGAAAATTGATGTCGCCTTTATCTAGGGTTTTCTACCACTGACGAGAGAATAATAACTGGAGGTTGGAGTGACCAATATATTTTCAAATCCACATTCTGTCAGCAGTTGATGAAGCTCATCAGCTGTGAATTGCTTGCCCTCAGCCATCCAAACCATGCACATCGAAAATGAAGTTGCAACTAGAGGACTATCTTTAGTGTCTGACAGCAATATTTCATGAAGGTAGATATGACCTCCTTTTGGCAATGCTTCAAAGCTACTACGTGCCAAGTGGAGACATTTTTCTCGCCCCCAGTCATGAAAGATATTACTGAATAAAATTGCATCATAACCTTCAGGAAAGGGGTCTTTAAAGAAATCTGCTTCTAAAGTATCTATTTGTTCTTGGAGTCTAGCAGAAGAAATGTATTCTTTTGCTATCCTACAGATTACTGGCAGTTCTAAGACAGTGCAACGCATTTCTGGATAATGTTGAGCCAAGGCAAAACAAAAAGCACCAGAGCCACCACCCACATCAAGAAGACGTTTGACATCTGCAAAGTCTCCTGTTTTAGCAGCACATAAGGCGGGAGAGATTGTCTGGCTGTGCATATGACTGGTAAAGGCTTTGGCTTGTTCTGCGTCTATCTCGTGAGTTTCCCAAATATTTTGATCTTTGTAGATGGTAGACTTATCCTTCTGTAATGCCTCTAGCAGAGATGAGTGGGATAGTGGAGTAGTTCGCATTAAATGCAATATTCCGCCCCAGTAGTAAGGGCTATTGGGAAGGAGGAAATTTCGCGACACATCAGTGATGTAAAACGTTCCTGAATGCTGAACAAGATAACCGAGTGATGTCATGACTCCCAAGAGTGCTTCAGTAGAACGGTTTCCTAAACAAAGGCTTTTCGCTACTTCAGCAGCCGTTGCAGGAGACTTTTCTAGTAGAGGAAATAGCCCCAGTTCATCTGCAACAGTAAGTGTAGGAAAATGGAAAATGGACATCCATGTATCCCATAGTAATCGGTCATCACAAGTTGCTGAAGGGAAATTTATTTGTTGAATATATGGTGACATACGCAGCAGACTAAGTAGGTGGGCTGCATCAGTGATAGGTTGTTGAAGAGAAAGGCTAAGGGAACTGGACAGAAAAATCATCCCATAGAGGGTATCCGCAGAGATAACGGCAAAAATCGATTGGTTCACCTGTTCGCTCATGTATATACGTTTCTGGCTGGTTGAGGGTTAGGGTTTTCATTACATGTTTTATTTCACATAGATATATGTAAAGTAGCACATGTATTGTTTTTTAATCTACTTACCAGAAGCGGCTTTCAGAAAATCGCTTCATAGTCATTTCTCTGGAACACATATGGAATACGATTTATAGACAAGCCAAAACCTACCCCAACAGTTTTATTGTAAAGGGTTTCACTAAAAAGGTGGGGTGTTTTATCCCTACCTTTTTTCGTCATGGCTGTATGTGGTTCCTTCGCTACGTTATTAGGACTTACGCATCGTACATATGTACTAAACAGAATTTGGGTGTTTCTGCCATTATTTGTTATTTAAAATACTCAATACAGCAAATATGTGAGCAAATTAAGACCGCCCAAAAGCGTCTGAAACAACCAAATATCGTGAAAAATATTATGGTTAATTTGTACAGTGCGTAAGTCCTAAACTGGTGAAAAAACGTGGGTTCCTTCTGCCTCCTGCCTTCGACTTCCTGCTATATCTAAAAACAGGGGAAGATAGAAAAAAGACAGGGGAGCAGAGAAGGGAAAAAATTCCTCTAACTCTCTACCTTCTCCATTTAAACTGGGTGTTATTTGCCTATCTCAAGGCAGGTGCTGCAATTCCTTGCATTCCTATAAAACCGGGAAGGGTCTTAACTCGCTCAATCCATGCCAGAATATGAGGATAAGAGTCAAGAGCAATTTTGCCATCTGGTGCTAAGGCAACATAGGGGAATACTGCTATATCTGCAATAGTTGTCCGCTCAAACTCTAACCATTGGCGAGATCGCAAATGTTGGTTAAGTTGTGTAAGAATAAACTCTGCTTTTTGCTTAGCTGTGTCAATATCAATACTGTTGGCATTGAACATATAGTAGAAACGAGCCGATTCTGGTCCCTGACGCACTTCACCCGCAGTTGTAGATAGCCAACGTACAACCTGACTAAGTGAGACAGCATCCAGTGGCAACCATTGTTCACTACCATAACAACGAGCCAAATAAACCAAAATTGCCTGTGCGTCTTTTATAATTGTGTCGCTATCCACTAATACCGGAATTTGACCGAAGGGATTAAGCGACTGAAATTCAGAGCCTTTGTGTTCCCCTTTCAGCAAATCGACCTTAATCCATTCATATTCAATGCCCAATAGTGATAGCAAGAGCTCGACCTTATAGCTGTTACCAGAAAGTTCATGACCATAAAGCTTAATCATTGGTTAATCCTCAATATTCTGTAAATTGAAGCACTGTTAGGCTAAAAATTAGCGGTCTAACGGGAATAAGAAGCAATCAGAAATAGTCACGGCAAATTGATTTCTCCCGTTGTCAACTAACACCTCTTGCGATTCGAGATGCTGCATAGATATCCCTGCAAATTATAGAATTGGTACAACTTAACTGTACCTAACGTTAGGTACAACTTAACTGTACCTAACGTTAGGTATAATGTCAAGAGATAAGATTTCAATTTCTGTAAATGGCAAAAGATACTTATATTCCCTCCTTGCTACAACTG
>JAQYWP010000974.1 GCA_029379285.1 Rhizonema sp. PD38 | reverse complement strand
AACCAAGATAAACTTGTGCCTCTTTACCCATCCGGTTGTTGAAGTTGCGTGTCGAGGTTGAAAATACCGTCGTACCATCCTCAACCCTTGCCTGATTTCCCATGCACAAACTGCAACCTGGCAATTCGGTGCGTGCATTTGCCGCATCAAAAATACCGTAAACACCTTCTTCTTTAAGTTGATGTTCGTCCATACGAGTTGGTGGACAAATCCACAAGCGAGTCTTCACTGTGCCTGCACCTTCTAATACCTTGGCAGTGGCACGATAATGACCAATATTTGTCATGCAAGAACCAACAAAGACTTCTTGCACGGGATCATTAGCAACCTCTGATAATAATTTGACATTATCGGGATCATTGGGAGCAGCGACAATTGGTTCAGTGATTTCATTCAAATCAATTTCCAGAATTTCTGCATACTCCGCACCCGCATCGGCTGCCATCAACACTGGATTCGCTAACCACGCCTCCATCTGGATGACGCGACGCAGAAGAGTCCGGGCATCTTGATAACCGCGTGCTAGCATGTTTTTCAACAATGCTACGTTGGAACGCAGATATTCGGAAACAGTCTCAGTACTTAGCTTGATAGTACAACCTGCACTGGAACGTTCGGCACTGGCATCTGTTAATTCAAAAGCTTGCTCAACTTTTAAAGAAGGCAAACCTTCTATTTCTAAAATTCGTCCAGCAAAGACATTTTTCTTGTTCTTCTTCTCTACTGTTAGCAAACCTTTTTGAATTGCTACGTAGGGTATAGCATTCACAATATCTCGCAAAGTGATACCGGGTTGCAATTCTCCTTTAAACCGCACCAAAACCGATTCTGGCATATCTAAAGGCATCACACCCAAAGCTGCAGCAAACGCGACTAACCCAGAACCCGCAGGAAAGGAAATACCTAAGGGAAAGCGAGTGTGAGAATCACCACCAGTTCCTACCATGTCTGGCAGTAGCATCCGGTTTAACCATGAGTGGATAATTCCATCACCAGGGCGTAAAGCGACACCGCCACGTGAGGCAAAAAAGTCAGGGAGTTCTTTTTGGGTTTCAATGTCAACTGGCTTGGGATAAGCAGCCGTGTGGCAGAAACTCTGCATCACCAAGTCAGCAGAGAAACCGAGACAAGCCAGTTCTTTCAATTCGTCTCGGGTCATGGGACCTGTGGTATCCTGGGAACCAACGGTATTCATAATTGGCTCGCATGATGTACCCGGAAGTACACCAGGTAAGCCGCAAGCTTTACCCACCATTTTTTGTGCCAGTGTATAACCCTTAGCTGTTAGGACAGGTTCTTGAGGACGAATAAAGACGGTGCTGGGTTCTAAATTCCGTGAGGCGCGGGTTTTGTCTGTCAGAGTACGTCCGATAAGTAAGGGAATGCGTCCTCCAGCACGGACTTCATCTAGAATAGTGTCTGGTTTGAGATTGAAGGTGGAAATAACTTCGCCTGCTTCATTGGTAATTACCCCTTTGTAGGGATGAATCGTAATCACCATGCCGGTTTCCATCTTACTGACATCACATTGGATGGGCAAAGCACCTGCATCTTCAGCAGTGTTGAAGAAGATTGGGGCAATGGTACCGCCTAAAATATATCCACCTGCACGCTTGTTGGGTATGTAAGGAATATCATCCCCCATGTGCCACAATACGGAGTTGATGGCAGATTTACGGGAGGAACCAGTTCCTACGACATCTCCGACATAAGCAACGGGATGCCCTTTTTTCTTTAACTCCTCGATAGTTTGCAATGCCCCAGGCAGGCGCGACTCTAACATTGCCAAGGCATGTAAGGGAATATCGGGGCGTGTGGTGGCTTGAAGTGCAGGGGATAAGTCATCGGTGTTGGTTTCACCAAGGACTTTGAAGACAGTAACAGTGATGATTTCTGGTAAAGTGGGACGAATTGTAAACCACTCAGCTTCTGCCCAAGAGTCAATGACGCGCTTGGCAAAGGGATTTGTTTTGGCTAACTCTAAAATATCGTGGAAGGCATCATAGACTAGCAGGATTTTGCTTAAGGCGGCAGCGGCGATCGCAGCTATTGGTTCCTTTCCTTGCCCACCCATCACCAAGGGTGTTTCGGAAGATGACGATACTGATACGGTAGGAATTTGCAGCAGTTCGATTAAAGATGGCACGTTGTAGCCACCTACCATCGTACCCAGCAATTGCACGGCTTCAATGGGTGAAATTAAGGGGCTGGCAATCTCCTCTTTGGCAATAGCTGTCAGAAAACCAGCTTTGACGTATGCAGCCGGATCAACTCCAGGAGGAACGCGATCACTCAGCAAATTCAGTAGAATTTCTTCTTCACCTGCTGGCGTATTCTTCAGTAATTCACACAATTCTGATGTTTGCTTTGCATCTAACGGTAGGGGGGGAATTCCTAATACGGCTCTTTCAGCAACTTGTTGGCGGTATGTTTCGAGCATGATCTTCTCCAAAATATGTGGCTCTACTTTCTGGGGCGTTCGACCTCACAAGTCTTGACAGGTTAAATTCACGCATGGGTCTACCCCTTGAATTAAGTTTTTTGTCTGACAAGGAATTATAATTATGACTGGACAGCACCTTGTTTGGTCAAGTTCTTCTAAGATAATTCTTTTGCTTACAAATCTTAATTGGGGTGTTCGCCTATTTATAAGGTAAAATATTTTGCTTGTCCGTTGCTTAACACTCTCAAACAGCGTATGCCCAACACTTACACCGTGGAAATTATCCACCAAGGCGAAACTCATACTTTGCAAGTTCCTGATCATGAAACCATCTTATCAGTTGCTGATGCGGCTGGGTTGGATTTGCCAAGTTCATGTCATGCTGGTGTTTGTACGACTTGTGCCGGCAAAATTCTTCAAGGAACTGTAGATCAAAGTGAAGGCATGGGCGTTAGTCCAGATCTGCAAAATAAAGGGTATGTCTTGCTTTGTATCGCTTATCCCCGTTCTGATTTAAAAATTGAGACAGAGAAAGAAGATACTGTCTATCAGTTGCAATTTGGGAAAGGGTAAACAGACGCCACATATCGCGTCAAGACAGGAGTTAAGACTTAAATAATGATTACACATTTTATTACCACAGAAATTGACTTGCAAGAAACTCCTATAGAACTACAAAAAGTCATTGAGACTAAGTTGAACAAACAGGGAGAACCCCTACGTTGGGCAATTACATCTGTAGACGTTGCCAAGCATTCATGCACTGTCGAAGCCGTCGTGACTACAATGAGTGCTGAGTGCTGATTATGCGTCCATACACTGCTATTTTAATTGTTCCTACAGGAGTTGGGGCGGCAATTGGGGGTTATGCAGGAGATGCTTTGCCAGTGGCGAAAGCTATGGCACAGGTTTGCGATCGCCTGATAACTCACCCCAATGTCCTCAATGGTGCAAGTCTCTATTGGAACCTACCCAACGCTTTATATGTTGAAGGCTACGGACTTGACAAATTTGCGTCTGGATGCTGGGGACTTCGCTCAGTACATCAAAACCGCATAGGTTTACTTTTAGACAAAGGTATTGAACCGGAGTTACGGTTGCGACACATCCAGGCAGCCAATGCAGCTAGAGCGACTCTAGGATTATCTTTAACTGATTATGTGATCACTGACGCACCCTTGGAAGTGGAACTGCGAACAACAGCATCGGGGACAAGTTGGGGAACAATTGGCAATCCAGAC
>JAQYWP010000129.1 GCA_029379285.1 Rhizonema sp. PD38 | reverse complement strand
TGATCCTAAGTCTGGCTAATCCAAGTGTTTTTTTCTCCCTCGTGAGAAATCCGGGGTGTGTCCCTTTTCTAACTGAATGTATGCTTTACGTACATCATCGAGGTCGTATATGGCTGCTACCGGAACCTGCAACTCCCCGTCTGCGACCAGTTGGGCAATCTCAGCTAGAACAGTATTCGGCGACGATGCCTGATAACCTCCATCAGTGTGAACCTTTTGTTGAGCCGCCGCCTCAAAATCAATGATGGTATTGATGCGATTTGGCTCAACTCCCAGCTTGATCGCCAGATCGACGTAAGAGTGACCTACCGTGTCGATGACCGCGTCGAAGCCATCCGGAGCCACACGACTCAAGCTCGCCTGCAAATCGGTGTCGTAGCCAACTGGAATTGCGCCTCTGCATCGCAACCAGTCGTGGCGCGATGCTCCTGCCGTGCCGACAACCGTAGCGCCTGTTCGCAGAACCAGTTGCGTCACGAGCGATCCCACGCCACCAGCCGCGCCAGAAACTAGAACCGTTTCTCTACGTTGGGGCGCAACCGCAGCAATGGCAGCTTTTGCGGTCGCTGCCACAATGAACAGAGCGCCGCTTCTATAAGAGCTCTCTCCATATTTTTTCCGCTCTACCTCTTTTCTATGACATGACGAATTTTACAGAAAGGTTTATCCTGTTTTCAAGGGCGGGCGTTATGCTTTTAATACCTATGGAAATGGTCAAACAACAACAGGCGATGATATAGTACCGTTTGCTTCCAGCACGGCTGCTACTCGTAAAATCAAGGCTTCATTGTATGGGGCTGCGATTAACTGCACACCTAACGGTAAAGCATTTGGGCGTTGGATTGGCACCGATAACACAGGCAAGCCGATGAAAGATAATGGTTGAGTAAAGATCCCTAAATGAGGACGGACGAGAATTTCCTCTCCATCTAAAATCATGGTTTGTTGACCGATAAGTGGTGCTGAAATAGGTGTAGTTGGGGCAAGAATGACATCTACCTTTTGAAAGACTTCTTGAACGCGATCGCGAAACCATCTTCTAAACCGCTGCGCTTGTATATACCAACTACTATGCTACGGTGCAAGTCCTGATTTCATCAAACTCATTCTCGATTGCGCGAACGGTGAGAATATAAAGATACAATTAAAAGAGAAATCTATGCATATTGAGCAGCGATTGCCCATGAAACAAATGAAGCGCCGCTTCTTTGTCATAGCGGCAGCATCGTTCACCATATCGATTGTATTTGTTGGCTGTAGAACTTCCCAAAACAAATTATCTGTAGATTCACCAAATGCATCAAATGTGAATAAAGTTGCTACAAGACAAAAAGAGAAAATCAAAGTTGGAGTGACACTTGTACCTGCTGGAGAGATCATGAAATTTGTCAAGGATAATCTGGCTACTCAAGCAGGATTAGATATTGAAATGGTGGTGTTTAACGATGGTATCCAACCTAACTTAGCACTTAGAGATGGGCAAATTGATGTAGGTTACTTTCAGCACATTCCACATATGGAAGATTTTGGCAACCGATACAACATCAAAATGTACGCATTTACTCCCCAAATTCATTTAAACCCACTTGGTCTTTTTTCTAAACGACACAAGTCTCTCAATGAAATTCCCCGTGAGGGTCTAGTGTCTATTCCCGACGATGTTAGTAATACCCATCGCGCCCTGAAGTTAATGGAAGAAGCGAAGTTAATTAAGCTCAAATCAAATACAAAATTCGCAACGGTTAAAGATATTATTGAAAATCCCAAAAACCTGCAAATCAAAGAAATTCCGCTAGCACAGTCAATACCTTCTTTGCCAGATGTAGACTTAGCAGCAATTACAGGCAATTGGGTAGTTCAGTCAGGAATGCGAACTGATAAAGATGCCTTAGCATTGGAATCAGCTAAAAATCCAATTTACGCTGTTACTCTTACTACTTTATCAGGAAAAGAAAACGAGCCGAAAATTCAAAGTCTTTATAAGTTACTGCGCAACGATAAAGTCAAGGACTTTATTAAACAAAAGTATCAAGGTGCTGTGATAACTATCCCTTAATCCAACGTTTAGCGTTGGATTAAAGAAGAATTCAAAATCGGTAATTTGCTGAATTCAGTAATTACGAATATCCGATAATTGAACCGCATCAATTCATTCATAAGCCGTACATAAATATTTTAAATTCTGACTCTTGTAGTCTTTTGATGAAATTGCTATATGATTGTGATTTTATGGAGTAATCTTAAATGATTACATTTAGGGATGTTCACAAAATCTATCATCAAAACGGGCGTAAAGTTGTAGCTTTAGATGGCATAAATCTTCACGTCAAAGCTGGTGAAATCTTCGGTGTTGTTGGACCGAGTGGGGCTGGAAAAAGTACTTTGATTCGTTGTGTTAATCAATTAGAAAAACCTTCATCAGGTTCTATCCAAGTCAACGGACAAGAAATGACCACACTTACTGGTGCAGCGTTGCGTCAGGCACGCCAGCACAGTGGCATGATTTTTCAACATTTCAATTTGCTGAGTTCCAGAACCGTTGCAGAAAACGTTGCCTTGCCTTTAGAAATAATGGGTTACACCAAACTCAAACGTCGCGTAAGGGTTGAAGAGTTGCTCGCTCTGGTTGCTTTAGAAGGCAAAGCCTTGGCTTATCCAGCACAACTTTCGGGCGGTCAGAAGCAGCGAGTTGGTATTGCCAGGGCGCTGGCGGGAGAACCCAAGGTGTTGCTATCTGACGAAGCTACCTCTGCCCTCGATCCTCAAACGACACGCTCAATTTTAGAACTATTGCGCGATCTCAACCAACGCATGGGACTAACTATTTTACTAATTACTCATCAAATGGTTGTAGTTAAGCAAATTTGCAATAGTGTAGCAGTACTTCATGCAGGCAAAATAGTTGAACTTGGGCAAGTCAGCGACTTAGCGGCACAACCCGACTCTTTATTAGCTCAAGAGTTTTTCCCTCGCTGCAAAAGTTACGAACCTCGTCCTGGTGCCGTATTAGTAACGCTGGCTTTTACAGGAGTTACTTCTAGTCAATCGATCTTTTCCACACTAACACGTCAGTTTGATGTTGATATCAGGATTTTAAGTGGCAGTGTCGAAACAGTAGGCGATCGCTGCATTGGTCAGTTTCACATTGAACTAGAAGGTTCGGGGGTGAGACAAGCACTCTCATACCTAAACGAGTCAAACGTGGGAGTAAAGGTATATTTATGCAAGGGTGGGAATTAGTACAAAGTCTATGGATTGCTACAGTTGAAACTTTTTACATGGTCGGGATATCAGCATTTGTTGCCGTGTTACTCGGACTACCAATGGGTTTATTAGTTGCCATGACGAGTCCTAACAACATTTTAGTTACCCCAATATTGCATCGGGTTTTGAGTGCAATTGTCAACACAGGTCGCTCATTTCCTTTTATTATTTTGTTCGTAGTTTTAACCCCGCTAACACGATTAATTGTTGGGACTTCTATTGGTAGCACCGCAGCATTAGTTCCCCTGAGTTTAGCGTCGATTCCATTCTTCGCCCGCATTGCAGAAGCCAGTATTTTAGAAATAGATAAAGGGCTGATAGAAGCTGCGGAAGCAATGGGCTGTAACTACTGGCAAATTGTACTCAAAGTGTTAATTCCCGAAGCTTTGCCATCGTTGGTACTTGGCATCACAATTCTCATCGTTAGTTTGCTGAATGCTTCGGCAATGGCAGGGGCTGTCGGTGGCGGTGGCTTAGGTAATTTAGCAATTCAATATGGCTACCAGAGGTTTGATGTTGGAGTCATGTTTGCTACGATTGTTGTGCTGATTATTTTAGTGCAATTCATTCAGTGGATAGGTGATATTCTCTCTCAAACTTTGAGAAGGAAATAAGTAGCGGGACTTCAACAAAATACAGCATAAAAATAGAGTATAATGCTTTACTGAAGTAACTTTCACGTCAAAATAATACTCCGGAAGCGATCGCTCTTTGGTAGTCAAAACTTCAGAGTCAAGAGAAGCTCACATCTTGCACTTGGAAATACGGGTGAACTTTGATTACTCAGTACTGAATTGTCACCCTATAATGGCGATTTTACCGCAATCGCTATCTTTATGATCGCCAAATGGAAAGGCTTGCACTTTTAATTACGCTCGCAGATACTGTATCATCGCTGATAATGTAACGTAGAAAATTATAGGGAAAACACGTAATGCGATCGCTAACTCGACAACAACGACGCCAACAATTAATCCAGAGATACGTTCTATCGCGCCGGACGATGCTGGCTCTAATTGGTCTAGCTTGTGCCCCGGCTTTGGAAATGTGCCTAGGCAATAAATCAGAAGCAACAACACCTGACCTGCCTGCCAATCCGGATATTCCAACTTTACCTCAAAAAAACAACTCGGCAATCCAACTTGAGCGTCAAGAGCAGCTATCAGCAGTACGCCTTCAATATCAACTGGCGTTTCGGCTACCGAACGCCGTCCGCGTGGCGACTTTACCCCTCCAAGAAGTTTTTGATCAAGGGTATAAGAATAATCAAGCAGTTTTGGTCCAGAGAATCGCCGCAAATCAACAGGCTTTTCAAGAGAGTCCCAAGCCTTTTGTAACGCTAGAAGATTACGCAGCTGTCTTTAAAGTCCTGCCTCTACCAGATATTGCCAAGACCTTTCAAAGCAACGATACATTCGCATTTCAAAGGCTTTCAGGTCCCAATCCAATGGAACTAACCAATGTTTTAGCACTTCCTTACAATCTTCTGGAAAAACTTGGGATCACCGATGAGATTTTTCAAACTGTTCTTTTATCTCAAACGGGAAAGGTTAACGAGAGCGAAACCCTCAACAGTGCTACCCAAGAAGGTCGTCTGTTTGTCACTGATTATGCGCGACTGGATTCTACTCACGTAACCCTAAAATCCAATCGGTTTCTCACTGCCCCAATCGCGCTTTATTATGCTGAGCGCAGTCGTAGTCATTCGCGCCTAATCCCTATTGCCATCCAACTGGGACAGGTGCCTAAAGAAAGTCTGCTTTGTACGCCTATGGATGGCTTTGACTGGACTCTAGCAAAGCTGATCGCTCAGATGGCTGATTTTAATGTCCACGAATTAGTACGTCATTTAGGTCAAACCCATCTTGCTCTAGAACCAATCGCATTAGCTACGGTACGCGAGCTAGCTGCTCGCCATCCGGTGAATGTGCTATTAAAGCCTCATTTTGAGTTCACAATGGCAATCAATGCTCTTGCAGATCAGGTACTGATTAATCCGGGAGGATATGTGGATATCATTGTCGGAAGCACTATTGAAAGCTCACTCAACCTGACAAATCTTGGGATAACGGAGTTTTTCAACAACTTCAGCAACTTTGCTCTCCCGAACAATTTACGTCAGCGTGGTGTTGATGAGCGTTCAGTATTGCGAGATTTTCCATATCGGGATGACGGGTTGCTGGTGTGGGATGCCTTACTAGACTATGTCAGTCAATATGTTGGGATTTACTACAAGTCAAACCGAGATGTCATTGAAGATTTCGAGCTACAAAATTGGCTACAAGTTTTACGGAAGTCCGTTAATGATGGAGGCTTTGGTATTGTTTCCTTACCACCCCGCCTGACTAACCGCGACCAATTAATTGACCTGCTGACACAAATTATTTTCACCGCCGGTCCACAACACTCAGCCATTGCTTGGATTCAATATCAATATATGTCTTTTATTCCTAATATGCCCGGATCTCTTTACCAGCCAATTCCCACGGTTAAAGGGACGATCCAGGACGAATCAAGTCTGACTCATTTTCTCTCTGGCGTAGAGCAAACTTTTGCTCAGGTCAATGTGATAGCATCAGTTGGCACCAAGTTCGACATCAAGGCATTTACAGATTTTGGAGTAAATAGTTTTCAAGATCCACGAGCGATTAATGTTCTAAAAAGCTTGCAAGACCGTCTAAAAGTGGTGGAGAAACAAATTTCACAACGCAATCAACGCCGCGAGGAATACTACCCTGGTTTTCTGCCCTCCCGTATGGCAAACAGTACCAGTGGCTAAAAACAGCCACGGCTAGTCAATGGGCGTTAAACTTTGATCCGTTCGATGTCACGAAAGCCCATGGCATTAACATACATTTTGAGGCATTCCCGTTTCACTTCATCACTGTATCCTTGAAGTGGTTCATAGCGATCAATGAATTGGCTGTCTTCTCCCGAAGGGAGACGCTGCGCGAACGTAGCGGGGCGGAACGCACGTCGCTTTAGAAAGCAAATGTGATTCTGCTTACCTATGAATCCTTCCATTCTACGGATATGGGACGACCCACAACGCGGACATTCCATCCAACCAATCGGAAATCATACTATTAGCTTTGGCGAGCGAGGGTTTCATGAGATTGCGAACGAAATAGTTGGACGACTAATGTCGGTACGCTATGATGTCTTCTCGCAACAAATCCATTTCGCTTATGTAAACGGAGGACGAGTATAGTTTTGAAAAAAATAGCCCTATTTGTATCATCAGGGGCTTGAGCAGAGATAATGTTTTATTTTGGCTCGATGAATTCAAAGTCCGATACTTTCTAGGATTTCGTTATCATCACTGGTGTGTGCTATCGACCCAAGAGGCTATTGAAATGAGGAAGAGGTGACAGCTATGATCCAGTCACAGACTAATAATAAAAGAAATCAAGCTATATTACTGTTGCTATACACTGCTGGTTTGCGAGTGAATGAATTATGCTCCCTACGTTGGGAGGATTTGTCTCAAAGAATGCCAGGTGGACAATTGACTATATCCGGTAAGGGCGGAAAGACCAGAATTATCCTTCTACCGGAATCGGTGTGGCAGCATGTGTCTAAGTTGAGAAACAATGCCGATTCTGATGCTCCTGTATTTATGTCTAGACAAAAAGATTCTTTTGGTACAGCCCTTGACCAATCCCAGGTGAATCGCATTGTCGCTACTGCCGCAGGTATTAATAAAAAGGTTTCTCCTCATTGGTTACGACACTCCCATGCAATCCATTCCCTGAAGAGAGGTGCACCACTGCATTTAGTGCAGAAAACCGTTGGACATAGTTCCATTGCTACCACCAGTCGATACCTTCATGCACACATAGATGATTCTAGTGCCTTGTACTTAGATGTGCTTTCTAATACTGCAAAGCATATCTCTCAACAGTCAACTAATGAGAACCTAGAGGAACAACACAAACAAAAACAGCCACCTACTAAAGTAGAAAAGAACACTTCAGTTCTTAAATGTCCTAACTGTAAATCAAAAGAACTTCAGCAGTACGGCTTTCAAATCTTAGCTGATGGCTTAAACCACCAGCGTTTTCGTTGCCTTATGTGTGATTATGCATTTACACCATTGTTATCAATCTCGTAATTATAAAATCATGGGATGGGGCATATTCAGCTACTGACACTGTTGGTGAAATATTTCTTAACATTTAACTGATGGGAAAGCCGATTTTTGGATTGGATCTAGTGTATCGAGACAATAAAGTCTTACACTGGTTTCGCCCCCAAGCCTTAATCTTACGTTAGCCAAAAAAACTGGATTGACAATAAAGTTTTACCTTGGGACAAAAAAGTATTGCAGAGAAATTCTGGTTGCTCTGACAACGGTAAGATAATTAAATCCGGAGAGCGAATAATTTGCTACCATGTCGATGAAAACCCAGAGCCGAAAGGCATTGTATTTAAAATTTTCTTTAATCCTATGTCTCAAATAACATCAGCTCTTAAGCACCACCAAACTCCTTCCTCGGTTAACCAGCCCAGTCTGCAATGTCTGGATCTATCTTGGTTAGGGTTTTCTGAGGAATTTACCCAGGTGATGGGGAACTGTGACTGGAGAATAGAACCGTCCGTGTTTATTACCAAAGCCCATTGGTTAGTCCATAAACAGATGACGGTAGAAGTCTTGAGGGCGATCGAGGAATTTTGTTTCGCTCCCAACGCCCCTAGTGCCTTACTCTTCAAAAATCTAAGAGTGGACAACTTATTACCCCTAACCCCAAAAACCTCTGGGGCGAGTGCAGCTAAATGTCCCATCAGTGAAGGGCTAATCCTAGGCATTGGTAGATGTTTTGGCCAGCCGTTTACATATCCCTATCTCAAGGAGAGAGGCGGATTAATCCAAGATTTGGTTCCGATGGAAGCCGAAAAAAACTTGGCTTCAACGGGGGGTAGCTTAGTAGAACTAAAAATGCATCGTGACTTCCCCTTCCACCCAGAAGCAACGTCCCCAGACTTGTTATTTTTACTCTGTTTACGGGGCGATTCTACCCAAAAAGCTACACTATGCTATGTGATGCACGGACTCTGTGCAATGCGTTAGAACCTGAGGATGTTGAGTTACTGCGCCTTCATCCGATTGAATGGCGATTTCCCAACTCCGACCGATTTTTCCAAAAACCAGCCATTACCGGTACGATAGAAAATCCTTGTGTGAATCTGACTGATGAAAATGTTGCCCCAGGATCTACTATAGGTAGTCCTATAGAAGAGGTACAATCGGCTTATGAAAGATTGCGTGAGAAAGCAGCAGAGTTAGCGGCTAGAGTTTTTCTAACTAAAGGAGATTTGCTTATTATTAATAATAAGCGCACTGTCCACGCCAGGACATCATTTACGCCTCGATTTGATGGTAGCGATCGCTGGCTTAAGAAGATTTTTGTCTCAATAAACCTTTGGAATAGTGGTTTATGTCAGTGGCCAAGCCGTGAAATGCCTTTAGGTTAACATCCAAATTCCTTTTGTACCTCATAAACTTCTGTTTGGGTTTGAATATTTGCCCCTTGCTGAATACATTGAGAGGCGATTGCTGCGACTAATTTCGCTGACCAAAGTTGACCAACATCTTTGAAAAACACACCAAGAAAGAAAATCTTCACTGTAGGTAAATTCAGCACACTTCTCAGGACTCCAGTATAATCCTGCCACACCGTACTTAGCAAGGGCTGATGCTGTTTCCAGCACTTGTTCTAATTCCTCATGATTTTCTGAGTGTTTCTACTCATTTCGACAGAACAAATCACACTAGAGGATCGCAAATATAAATCGTCAATGTGGTGCCCCTTCAGTGAGGTTCCGAACCTTAGATTTTGCTCGTCGTCTGATTAAATTCGCAGCGCCTCAATCAGCGCAGCTAATGCGGGGGGAATTTGGCGGCGATTTGGGTGGTAGAGATAGTATCCCGGCGCAGTCGGGCACCACTCTGCTAAGACTTGAATCAACTTACCCTCTGCCACAAGCTCGGCAATTTGATCCTCAAAGAGATAGCCAATTCCTTGTCCTGCCAGGGCTGCCGCCATAACCAGATCGCTGTCGTTGAAGATGAGCGATCCATCCACTCTCACCTGAAACGATCGTCCCTCTTGCTCAAACTCCCACAGATAGAGACCGCCGGAAGTAGTGTATCGGTAGTTGATGCAGCGATGTTCAGCAAGATCTTGCGGGGTCTTGGGAATCGGGTGGTGGGCAAAATAGGCGGGCGACCCAACCGTTGCCCAGCGCACCTCTGAACTGATCTGCACTGAAATCATGTCTTTATCAACCTTCTCGCCGAACCGAATGCCCGCATCGTAGCGGCTCGAAACAATGTCGGTCAGTCCTTCATCGATCGTGACTTCGACGCGGATATCGGGATGGGCTTCAAGAAAACCGGGCAGCATCGGAGACAGGATTGAAGTCGCGGCATGCTTAAACGTCGTAATTCGGACTGTCCCAGCAGGCTTGTCGCGTAGTTCACTGAGGGCATTCAGTTCGGCGCTAATCTCCTCAAAGGCAGGACGCAATGTTCTTAATAATCGCTCACCCGCTTCAGTAGTTGAGACTTTTCGGGTCGTTCTCGCTAACAGTCGTAGCCCTAGACGATCCTCAAGCGATCGCATGGCATGACTCAAGGCAGAGGCAGACATGC
Source organism: Rhizonema sp. PD38 (assembly GCA_029379285.1). Taxonomy (GTDB): domain Bacteria; phylum Cyanobacteriota; class Cyanobacteriia; order Cyanobacteriales; family Nostocaceae; genus Rhizonema. The sequence continues at coordinate 2,882 of JAQYWP010000129.1, read as the reverse complement.
CCAGTTTTGCGGCGGCGCGGGTAAAGCTCATCTCGTCAGCAACGACGACAAAAGCGGCTAAGTCGTTCAGTTCATCTCGCTTCATTGCTGCATATTTTTCAATAGTTTATGCTGATTATGCCATCTAGTCAAGCAATTATATTTGAGCTATCGTTGAGATTCAGTCAGAGTTCAAAGTTGCAATACTCATTTATTCGGAACGGCGATCGCTTGACCATGTAAGTCAGCTTCCGGCTGAGTACCCTGGTTGGATGCTGAACTTTTGGAGTCAAGCCAGAGTTCAGCAGTTAGAAAATTCACGCACTTTTATTTCAATCAAAAGAGAACCTTTATCCTTATGAACCTGACTGCTTTCCGCACCCTTGGTCGTTCCGGCTTGATCGTCAGCCCGATCGCGCTTGGAACCATGACCTTTGGCACTCCCCGCTGGGGTGCACCCGACGAGGTTGCTGAGTCTATTTTCCATACCTACGTCGATGCGGGCGGCAACTTCATCGACACCGCCGACGTGTATGCGAAAGGTCGGAGTGAAGAACTGATTGGTGGCTATGTGCGTGATCGCAATCTGCGCGATCAACTGGTGCTGGCAACTAAGTTCAGCTTTCATGGTGGTGAACCCGGCAATCCGAATGCAGGCGGCAACGGACGCAAAAATATGTACCGGGCGATTGAAGGAGCGCTACGCCGACTGCAAACCGACTACATCGATCTCTACTGGATGCACGTCTGGGATAGCGTCACACCCGTTGAAGAAGTTCTACAGTCGCTTGGCGATCTCGTCCGTGCGGGCAAAATTCGCTACTTTGGCTTTTCAGACTTACCTGCCTGGTACGCCACTAAAGCCGCCACGTTAGCGTCAGCCCACAACCTTCCTGCTCCGATCGCCCTACAGCTTGAGTACTCGCTTGTTGAGCGCAGCATTGAGCGTGAACATTTGCCTGCCGCGCGTGATGGTGGACTCGGCATTTGCCCCTGGAGTCCACTTGCAGGTGGCTTTCTAGCAGGTAAGTATCAGCGTGCAGATGCGGGAGCGACTGGAGAAGGGCGGCTAAGTGGCAGTAACCCTTTCGGGGATACGAAGTTTAGCGATCGTAACTGGCACGTACTCGATGCCCTGCGATCAGTGGCGGCACAGGTTGATCGTCCGTTAGCGCAGGTTGCCCTTGCTTGGGTCTTGGCGCAGCCTGGAATCACCGCGCCTATCTTGGGTGCTAGCAAGCTAGAGCAACTGCATGACAATTTAGCTTCGCTAGACATCTGCCTGACAGAAGAACAGCTTCGGACGCTCAATGAACACAGTGCGCTCGATCCTGCCTTCCCCTACGGCATCTTCACAAGCGAGGTGAACCGCATGATCTTTGGCGGCGCGACTGTTCAGGGCTGGTAAGTTTTACAAAGCGTGATCGCCTTAATATATGTTTGGCAGAGCGAAGCGGGAGTCAAAACCTAGCTAGCTCTGCCAAAATCGCTATAACCAAGACAGGTAACTCGAACAGCGACTTCACTTGGTGAATCGCCAACATCAGCCCATCCACAGGACTTACTTCGATACCAAACCCAGCACTGGTGGCACAGTTTGGGTTCTCATATCTCGCGTCATCCTTTCCAAAATTCGGTTTTTCTCTTCCAAGGATGTGTTACACATACTACTCCAAAAATTGACCTGACGGTACGCTCGTTGCGCCGACGGCATTATTTCCTTTGCCCATCTCAGCTTTTAGCTCACTTCTCAATCTCTCCCACAGTTTATTCAGCACAGAGGTCTTAAATTCATCAAATGGCAATGTCCACTGGTAGTCATCATCTAAAAACACCCTCATTGAAGCAATAATTAGCAATTTAACCCTCTTTTGTCACTCTGGTGAGATAAAAATTGAGGCTAAATGATGGAACCTGTATTTGATAAGGAGATTAGCGATTGCCCAAGGGGCAGCAGCAAAGCTGATCGCAAACGTAGAGAAACCCCAAAACGACTCTTTATATTTTGTAAACTTACTCATAATTTGAGCTACACTTACATTGTTTCATTAAGCTAAGTTATGTTTCAGCCAAATATTTGGCTCATGATAGATGACTTTATCCTCGTTGATATACACAGTGACAGGAGACAGTGCACCAGGGACGATGTACTCACCGCTAGCTGGAAATTTCATCCCAGTCCACTGCTCCCACTCGGAAATACTTCCTTCAACGATCATAGATCTCGGTGCGAACTTAATAATACGCGCTCCTAGTGAAATATGTACCCGTAACCAGGGGTCAAAAATCTTTCCATCTTTTGTTTTCCATTCAGCATACTCAACGATAGGAGCAAGAGGATAGAATTGCTTGAGTACGGGTCGGACAGGTGCGACAAGATATTCTAAGTGATTCTCGATTACATAGGCTTTAATCAGCTCCAACAAGAACTTACTAACCCCCTTTCCTTGATATTCGGGTGCAACCGTAATCGCAAGCAAAGAGAGTGCGTTCGGTGAGTGATGGTGTTCTCGATCCAAACATCCTTTTTCGAGAACTTTGTCCCAACCCTCAGGAAGACTTTCTTTATCACCTTGCCAGCAGAAAGGTATCGTATAACATGAGGCAACGATTTCCTCATTCTGTGCTAAGAGAAAAAGCTGATGCTCGGCAAAACATTCAGCAAGTCGAGACCAATATATTCGCCCTGAATAACTCTGAAACACAAAAACAGGCCAACCAAAATGAGAAGAGCTTGACTCGTTTGGTACTGACTCTGGGAATCCAAGCAGTTCTAGTGCCTTGTCACTTCTCTGAGCAAGAGTAAATAACTTGTAGTCCATAAGTAGGGAGGTAAATCTAGTTTAATTAGGGTCTGCTGAAAAAGTCAGAAAGAGCAAGATAGGGATTAATTTAGTTGCTCA
>JAQYWP010000973.1 GCA_029379285.1 Rhizonema sp. PD38 | reverse complement strand
TGCTTTAACTCAGCGATCTCATTACCAAGCTCAAAGTGAATTAATCGACAAAATTGTGCAGGATTTAGCTGGAGAAATTGATGAAGTGCATCCAATTGAGTTACAAATTGTAGGATTTCAACTACAAGCCGAGAAAATCTCTACGCTTGAAGAGTATCAACAGTGTGGAGGCTCAAAAAAACTTGTGCTGCGTTGGCTTGAGGAAGTCATTAAAGATTGTGGAGAAGAAAATGAAAAGCTTAGTTGGAAGTTGCTATTTGAATTAATAGATGAAAAAGGCACGCGACCACTTAAGACGAAAACTGAGTTAGGTGCTATTTTGGGAACAAAGGAAGAAGAAGAAAGGGAGAGAGGGGAGCCGTTCAAGAACAATAACACCTCACTCATGTATGCTCCTCATTTCAACTCTGTAAACGACAAACAGGCGTTGGCTACGACTCACTCTTCACTGCTCACCGCCTCCTCCACATTGGAATTAATTTTAGAAATTTTAGTGGGTAGTGGATTAGTCCTGAGAACACGAGAAGAGTCAGGAGAAAGTTATCAGTTAGTTCACGATTATTTAGTAGAGCCAATTCGTCAGAAAAATGACTATGGGATATTTGCCGAATTAGAAAAATTCCGCTTTGAAAAAATTAGAGCCGAAGTTGCACAAAAACTCACTCAAGAGCAACTTAATTCAATTTTAAAACGACGATTGCGAGAAGCACGTATAACAGGCACAGTGCTGGCAACTATGGTGACTATAATAGGAGGATTGTGGTGGCAAGCTGACATTCAGAAAACAGCAGCAGTACGGCAAACTCTTCGAGCTGAACGTAGCGAAACTAACTTGAAAATTAGCGTCCTCACAGCGTCTAGTGAAGCTTTATTTAGCTCAAATAAAGAGTTTGAAGCTCTGTTAGAAAGTTTGCGGGCCTTTCGGAAACTCAAACAAGCAAAGGTAGTTCAACAAGATACGAAAATACGGGTAGTAACAGCGCTCCAACAGGCAGTTTACGGTGTAACAGAAGTTAACCGTTTGGAAGGACATCGCAGTATTGTGTGGAGTGTGACTTTTAGTCCCAACGGTGAGTTACTGGCATCGGGCAGTGCAGACAAGACGGTAAAACTGTGGCATCGTGACGGTGCCTTACTCCAAACCCTTACAGGTCATAGCGCTGCTGTTACAAGCGTGAGTTTTAGCCCCGATGGTCAAACCATAGCTTCTGCCAGTCTCGATAAAACAGTAAAAATCTGGCGTAGAAACAGAAAAACAGGTGAATTTGACCCGTATCCTGATAAAACTTTGTCAGCTCATGGAGATCAGCTTTACAGCCTTAATTTCAGCCCTGATGGTAAGTTGTTGGCTTCTGGCGGTAAGGATGGCACCATACAATTGTGGAGCGCCGACGGTAGGTTAATCAAGATCATCAGAGGACATGAAGGTTGGGTTAACTCGCTTAGCTTCAGCCGTGATGGTCAGTTTTTGTTATCAGCAAGTGATGATAAAACAGTAAAGATTTGGCGACGAGACGGGAGTTTAGTACAAACGTTATCGGAACACTTACAAAGAGTCACCTGTGCAGCTTTCAGTCCCGATGGTCAATTGTTGGCGACAGGTGGTCGAGATAGGAAAATAGTCAATCTTTGGCGGCGAGAACACAACGTTTTTCATCTCTACAAAACCTTAAGGCAGCATGCTAATACTGTATGGAGCTTAAATTTTAGTCCTAATGGTCAGCAGTTTGTTTCCGTAGGTGAAGACAATATCATCAATATGTGGAGTGTCAAAGGAACGTTACTCAAAACTTTCAAAAGTGATAGTGATGGTGTTACTAGCGTGTCCTTTAGTCCAGATAATAAACTATTAGCAACGGCAAGTTACGACAAAAGTATCAAACTGTGGAATTTAAATGCTCCTTCACTACCTATCTTAAAGGGTCATCAAGACCGAGTTTTGAGTGTCACTTGGAGTCCTGATGGGAAAATGTTAGCTTCCGGTAGTCGCGATCAGACGGTGAAACTCTGGCAACGATACGTAACTAGCAGTGGGGTGGAAACGCGACTTTATAAAACTCTGGTAGGACACACAGATAGAGTCGTTAGCGTTAGTTTTGACCCCACTAATCAGATCCTGGCATCAGCAAGCTACGACAAAACTGTCAAACTTTGGCAACGCGATGGTACGTTACTCAAAACTCTCCAAGGGCACAGCGATAGTGTGACGAGTGTCAGTTTCAGTCCTGACGGGCAGTTTTTGGCATCAGCAAGTAAGGACAAGACGGTAAAACTTTGGACTCGTGAAGGTAAATTGCTAGAAACCTTGGTAGGGCATCAAGGTTGGGTTAATAGTGTAAGTTTCAGCCCAGATAGTCAAGTGATCGCCTCTGCCAGTGACGATCAAACCGTGAAACTTTGGCGGCGGGATGGGACATTGTTAAAAACTTTCTCACCTGATGATAATTGGGTGGTAGGTGTGAGCTTTAGTCCTACTGATCACTTACTAGCTTCTGCAAGCTGGGACAATACAATCAAGCTGTGGCGATGGGATGGCACGCTCTTGAAAACGTTGTTAAAAGGATACAGCGATAGTGTTAATGCTGTCACTTTCAGTCCCAATGGTGAAACTCTTGCAGCAGCTAGTTGGGATGGCACAGTCAAACTTTGGAGTAGTGATGGCAAATTGATTAAAAGCCTGAACGGACATCACGGTGCAGTGTTCAGCGCTAGCTTTAGCCCGGATGGTCAAACGTTGGCATCAGCAAATAAAGATAACACGATCACTCTGTGGAATTTAGATCTGAACGATCTACTGCTTCGTGGTTGCCACTGGATGAATGATTATGTTAAGTACAACCGCAATGTTGAACAGCGAGATCGCACCCTTTGCGATGATATCAGTAGCCTGCACTGATCATGAGAGAGGGAGTGGGAGAATGAGGCAGTAGGAAATTCAATTAAAAATTAAAAATCCAAAATGTCAAATTTTTAATTTTTAATTTTTAATTTTTAATTTTTAATTCCTCATTGCCCGGTCTCCCCTTCCTCTTCTTTTGCCGCCTCTTCTGGCAAATTTGCTAAAAAGGCTTGTAGTCTCATACGCTCAATATAAGGCCAGCCTCCAAGAGACTCTATGTTCCGTAGTAGTAAGTAGAGTGCTTGACGGTTATCAGGCAAACTCTTTTGAAAAGCTTCATCCCGAATCTCTCGATGTAACTTCTCTAGCTCTCGTAGCAAAGCTAAAAGAGCCATAGCATCACCTTGACAATTTTGAGATGCATCATGAACTGCTGCAGCGATTGCTTGCAGTTCATAAGACAACTTCTTATCTTCAACACTTCTTTTGTTGCTCATGCCTCCCTTTCCCTGTCAACTAAGTCATTCGATTTTGAATTTTAAATTGATACCCCCAGATTCATCCATGAGGTTGTATCATCCAGGAATTAGTCGGTAAAATCAAATTTACCATTCTCTGTCATTTATTTCACCGGAATTGAAGGCGGAAGCCCTTGGCTTTAGACATGGGGTGTTGCCAAAGGGACTTTAGTCCCCTTGAAAAAACATGTTTTTCTTGCGAAGTCTACCGGGGGAAGTTTCCCCCGGTGAGCTTCGCGCTACAATGGAATCAAACAGATCAATCTTGATCCTACCCCCGGACTGGGGGAAAGTCATGCCGTCGCGCGGGTACGCGCGCCCGCTGCGCTAACGGAAGATATCGATCC
>JAQYWP010000972.1 GCA_029379285.1 Rhizonema sp. PD38 | reverse complement strand
TCTTAGGCGTACCCTTATTGCGTTATTTCTGGATTAAGTGGCGCAATCAAAAAATGGCTTCACGCAATCGCGATCGCATTTCCCGTGCCAGAATATTAGCTAGTGCCGATGCCGAGTTACAGCAAAAAATGGCATATGCTCATCAGTTTGCAGCTGAACGAGTCATCAGCAACGAAGATTTAGCTTACACTACAGAAACCGATTTATTAGAGCAGGAAGTCGAGAGAAAGACTAAGGAGTAGATCAAAGGTAGAGAAGTAGGGGAGAGAGGGAGAATCATAACTCCGCTCCTCAAGTTTCCTGTCTCCTACTTCACCTGAATTGGAGCTAAGGCTACACCTTGATAATAATAATTCAAAATTTGCAAATGGTTGTATCCTCGTTTAGCCAGACTGTATGCTCCCCACTGACTCATACCGATACTATGACCCCAACCTTGCCCTTGAAGCACAAAACTGCCATCTGCTGCCTTGGAAACTCTGAAACGAGTACTCTTGATCCTAAGCGCAGTCCGTACCTCCTCAAGTTTTAGATCCTTTATCCCGCGATCGCCGACTATTCTCAAATCTGTCACGCTGCCAAAGGGGGAAAAAGCTGCAGGAATTACCTGTTGGACATTGCCTACTCCAGGAACGTCAGTACTAATTTCTGTAGGAGAAAAGGTTTTTACCCAACTGCACTCCTTGACATTTTGATCGAAGTCTTGTACTCCACGAAGGTAAGGTTCGCGACTTCCCCAAACATCTTCTACGTTTTCGGTGTGTCCGCCGGAACAATTATGAAAAACAGAGAGAATAATCCTACTTTGGTAAGTGAGTACAAGTCCTGCTGTAGTATCAGCTGCAGCATAAGTGCTGGGAGTTTCACTACTAACACCTTTGTACATTTGCCAGCGATCCGGAGTCGCACCGAGATCGTAAATAGGGTTATTGCGCTGTCTTTCTCGTTCGTAGAGAGCAAAAGTACGGGCAGTAATCGCTTGAGCTTTCAAAGCTTCTAAAGGCCATGCGGGATCCATTTCCCCACCGATGACGCTATAGAGGTATTCTTCCATATCAACCCAGTTTATAGCGCTGATCCCTTTGTCTGTGGGAACAACTAGAGTTCTGCCTCGATACCAGCGATCATTGATATAAACGAATCCCTTACCTGTTGGCTCAATCCAAAACAATCCAGATCGCCATTTATCCAAAGCAACTCCGCCAGGAATCGCTTGAGCATAAAAGGAACTCATCCCCGGCAACTGTCCTAAAGTTCTACCACTACCATCCTTAATCGTCGCAGTTGTGGAACTACCAATTTTTACCTGGTTTACCCCGCGCTCAATTGCAACTCGTAAAATCACAGATGCTTGAGCAGGAGCAACTAAAGCAATCCAGACGAGGATACTTAGCAACCATGAACGTCCTTTAATCGGCGAAAAGAAGGAGGCTAGTAACAGTTGGAATTTCATGCTGACTATCTAAGTTACACTCCTATATAGTTGAGATTCTGTTTTGCAGTAGTTTTTAGCAAACAGCATTTCAACTTCCATCTTCCATAATATAGATAAAAGACTTGCCGATGACAATACTTTTCGCATGGCATAACTCTTTTACTGTTACCCTAGACACAATGGCATTGAGTAGCAAGCGTTACTCAAATCCTTATTGAGTACTCAAAACGACAGCCTAGTATGACAATGTCTTGGCAGGTGGGAAATCAAAACAGTGAGATTTTTTCATATTAAGCCATTATCACGACCCAGTTTCTCCTAACTCTTGTCGTGTCTGGATTACCTTGTTAGAGAAAGGATTGGAGTTTGAGCTAGTAGAAGTTTAATTGAATCAGCCGATATAATTATGCCAAAACTTTCGAGTAGGCTACATACGGCTGCCGAAAAGATTAAGGAGTGGGGTAAGCGTGAGATAATATAGATAGAAAAGGTCGTTTCACGCATTTTAACTATCTACCAATGACCAAAAAGCTATAGTTCAGTATGGCAAAAGATATTTTTCACTACACTGTTAAAACTGCGCTTCAAAAAGACGGGTGGATTATAACCCATGACCCTTACCAATTGCGCTACGGTGTTGTCGATGTCTATATCGATCTTGCAGCAGAACTCGCGATCGCAGCTTCTAAGGAAGGACGTAAAATAGCAGTAGAAGTAAAAAGCTTTGTTGGTGGATCGACCATTTCTGAATTTCATACAGCCTTGGGTCAGTTCCTCAACTACCAAGCTGCCCTAGAAGTTTCCGATGAGCCAGAACGCATTCTATATCTTGCTGTACCCACAGATACTTATCAAACCTTTCTACGCTTTGAACCAGCTAAAACGGTCATTGAAAAATACAAGCTTCGATTAATTAATTATCATCCCGTTCGGGAGGTCATTGAACAATGGATCGAATAGATGAATATCGCCGAATTGTATGTGATTTTTTACAAGAATTTGCTACTAACGATGTGCAAGCGCAGTTAATTTTCGATCCTGTACGCGATCGCTATTTAGTCATGCATAACGAATGGCGAAATGAATACCGCATTTACGGTTGTGCAATGCAGCTAGATATTATAGAGGGTCAAATTTGGATTCAGCACAACAGCACTGAGATTTTTATTGATCGAGAACTAATTAAGCTTGGGGTTGACCACAAAGATATTATTCTCGGATTTCGTTCTCCAAGCGTCCGCAAACTTCTTGCTGCGAAGAATTGATATCTTCAATTACTAAATATTTTTAGGTTCTTTAAATTGTCCTTGAACTTGAATTAGCAGAAGACCAAGATAGAAAGTCATTGACTAAGTACGTGAGTGGAAATAAACATAATTATGTTACGAATTGTACACATAGCTAAAAGCTTTATCCGCGAACAATGACAAAGGACAAATGACGACTCTAACCAATTACGTTTATTTGTGCCGAACCACTTAAGTCTAGAAATATATAACTCAGAACACTTATGGCAATGAATATGCGTTGGCATAAATTTTTAGTAGTAGTATCTAGCACTTTGCTACTCACCGTATCGCAGTCTTTTTGGCTGAATTTTCCGTCGATGTTTGGAGAAGCTGTAGTAGCGCAAATACCAGATGCACGCAAACAAGTTGCAGATCGGCTATTCCAGCAAGGTATCAAGCAGCTTCAAACCAGTCCCCGAAAGCGATTGAGTACTACAAGCAGTCGTTGACAATTGCACGGGAAATTAAAGACCGTCAAAGCCAGGGGAACGCACTGGGAAATCTTGGTAATGCCTACGATAGCCTGGGAGACTACCCGAAAGCGATTGAGTACCATCAGCAGGTGTTGGCAATTGCACAGGAAATAAAAGATCGTCAAGGCCAGGGGACTGCACTGAACAATCTAGGACTTGCTTTCTACAAACAAGGAAATTTCCCAATAGCTGAGAGTAACCTCATTGAGGGAATGAAAGTTTTGGAATCTCTACGCGGTGGATTAAAAGATAGTGAGAAAGTATCGATTTTTGACACTCAAGGTAGCACCTACCGCATTCTACAACAAGTCTACATCGCTCAAAATAAAACTGATGCAGCGCTGGAAATAGCCGAAAAAGGAAGGGCGCGGGCTTTTGTCGAGTTACTGACTTCTCGATTACAGACAACGAATTCTGTAGCAAATATAGCCCCGCAAGTCTCTGTTGCCCAAATTAAACAAATTGCCCAGAATCAAAAAGCTACCCTAGTTCAATACTCAATTATTTAT
>JAQYWP010000128.1 GCA_029379285.1 Rhizonema sp. PD38 | reverse complement strand
TCCATAAACTCGTTCGGGGAAGCTAATTCTTTTTGATTTTAGCAATCGCTTTCCATACCAATGAAGCCCTCGCATAGTAGCAGACCAGACTAGTTTTGTCAATAGGTTGCGACTGTCAAGGTTGAGATTGATTCTGAGTTCCTCGCAAGGAAGTCGGATGACTTTGATGTTGAATTCAAGAGCTAGTTCGACTAAGGTATGCAAAGCGATCGGGTTCAAGTGCATATCTACATGACCGTCAACGTGAGAAAGTTGCAGCCCTGTTGAGCGAAACTTTTCTAGCTGGGCACGGATTTCCAAAGGCAATTCTCGATGCGCACCTGGACTGAGGTGGTAACGCATTCCAGCTAAATTAACTTTGTCGGAAAAGTTACCATTCGAGTCAACTAAATGCGGAATTTTCTCTTTTGGCAGTACTGCCTTACCACGACCTAGAACTAAGTGCAGCCCAACTGCCAGTTTTGGGTTAGCCTGCGCTAGAGCAACTGCTTCATCAAATGCCTGCCCTGCTACCATCAGGCTGGTACTTGTCAGCACCCCTCGCTGATAAGCTTCGATAATGGCGCGATTGACACTAGAAGAGATGCCAAAATCATCTCCGTTGATAATGAGGAACCGACGGTGTGACTGAGAACTGACTTCGAGTTTTGCTGGCACAGGTTAATGAGTAATGAGTTATGAGTAATGGGTAATAGGTAAGATAATGATCTCTTGTTGTCAGGCTTAACTGAATGCTGGATTACTGATTACCTCAATTATCTACTATCACATTTCCAGGGTGTATTAAAGGAGAAAACGGTAAAAAACCAAACATAGTTCCCAAAAAAGCAAGGAACTTGGCAACGTAGAAAACGTCTTTTTACCAGCTTTAACCTATAAAAACAATCTTTGCTTTGCTTTGCTTCAGAAAATAAAGTGATACAAAAAACATTCCATGATTATCGCTTTACAGTTATTCCTGCTCCTTCTTATTGCAGGTTCGGTGGTCTACTATACATGGTGTGCGATCGCAACAGGTTGGTTCTTCGCAGCCACTAGGGAAGAAAAAGGCACGAGTTGCCAACCAGTATCAATTCTGATTCCAGTTTGTGGCGTAGATGATGGCGCTTGGGAAAACTGGGAAAGCTTTTGCCAGCAAGACTGCGAACACTACGAGGTGGTGTTTGGTGTTATGAATCCAAAAGACCTGGCTGTTCCTATTTTAGAAAAACTGGTGGCGAAGTTTCCTGATCGTGCCCGATTCATTTTCTGCCAAGAAGTACGCGGTATCAACCATCAAGTAAGCAATCTTATGCATCTACTTGAAGCTGCCCAGCACGAAATCGTCATCTTTACGGATAGCGATATGCGGGTGAAACCAGACTACCTCAGTAGGGTAACAGCGCCGCTTGTAGATCTTTCAATAGGTGTCGTAACATGTGGTTACGTCGTTCACGAACCGAACTTCTTGGTAACGGCATTGGCTTCTTTAGGACAGTGCATTGACTTTATTCCGAGTGTATTGGTTGCTTGCAACTTGGAAGGAGGCATGCAGTATGCCTTCGGTTCGACGATCGCAACTCGCAAAAAAGTGCTGGAGGATATCGGTGGATTAAAAGCTTTGGTTAATCGGGTAGCATCGGATTACCACATTGGCAGAAGGGTAGTAGCAGCCGGTTATCAAGTTAAACTGTCGCAATATGTCTTAGGAACCGATGGTGGACGCGAAAGTTTCCTCAGCTTGTTCCGACGAGAACTTCGGTGGAGTAGATCGTGCCGTTGGCTGCGAGGGTCTATATACTATAGCCTTGTATTTATTTACGGCACAGTATACTGTATTCCTTTACTACTACTTTCACGTGGTGCTCGCTGGGCAGTTATTGTTTGCTGCGTCACGATAACTGTCAGATTCATTGAAGCATTGGTAGCTATTTACAATATAGGCTGTCCGAAGTTAGTTCGGTGGCTTTGGGCACTACCAATTCGCGATGTCATGAGTTTTGTGATTTTTGTAACAGCAGCCTTTGGTCAGAAAATTTACTGGCGTGGAAGGCAACTACAAATTGGCGTGGGTGGAGTACTCACTGAGTAGCAATGGAAAAATTGATGATAGAAGCGACAAGTAATAAGATTGATACTAACATTTGCCCAGTCAATTCATATAACGAATGGGACCCACTAGAGGAAATTATCGTGGGTCGATTAGAAGGAGCGACAATTCCTTCATATCATGTGACTGTAACTTATAACATCCCTCAATCAACTGCCAGATTATATCGTCTTTTTGCCGGACGTCGTTATCCCAAGTTTCTCATTAAGCGAGCACAGAAAGAATTAGACGAGTTTATTCACATTCTAGAAGCAGAAGGCGTTGTCGTCAGACGACCACAAATCATGGATTTTTCTGTACGGTATAAAACTCCTAACTGGACATCTAAAGGATTTTGCACTGCTTGTCCTAGAGATGGATTCATCGTTTTCGGAGATGAAGTGATTGAGACGCCAATGGCATGGCGATCGCGATACTTTGAGACGTCTGCTTATCGCTCTTTGTTCAAAGAATACTTTGCTCAGGGTGCAAGATGGACTGCTGCGCCCAAACCGCAATTGCTAGATGAACTTTACGACTATAAATTCAAACCCCCAGAAAAAGACCAACCGATTAATTATGTAATCAACGAGTTTGAACCTGTTTTTGATGCTGCAGATTTTGTCCGTTGCGGTCAAGATATCTTTGTCATCAAAAGTAATGTGACGAATAGTGCTGGCATCACATGGCTGAGAAGGCATTTGGGAGAAAAATATAAAATTCACGAAATCGAGAGTACATGTAGCACTCCCATGCATATTGACACGACTTTTATGCCTTTGGCACCAGGCAAGGTCATGATCAATCCTGACTATATAGATACTAATAAACTTCCCAAAATTCTTAAATCCTGGGATATATTAGTTGCTCCACAACCCGATCCTGTTCCTGGATATATCTTATCCATGTGTAGCAAATGGATCAGCATGAATGTATTGATGCTTGATGAAAAAAGGGTTGTTGTAGAAAAATCTCAACCATCCATGCAGAAAGCAATGAAAGATTGGGGATTTGAACCAATTCTTTGTGACTTTCTCAATTACGGACCGTTTGGTGGTTCTTTTCATTGTGCAACTTTAGATATCAGGAGAAGAGGAAAATTAGAATCATATTTTTAGCAATTAGCTGTTAGCTATTAGTACATATACAGACAGCTGACTGCTTATCAATAGAGGAGATTTAGATGACAGAAACAACACAGAGAGCAGAAACCAAAAACAGCATTGACACTAACATTTGCCCCGTCAATTCTTATAATGAATGGGACCCACTTGAAGAAGTAATCGTAGGTCGGGTAGACGGATCGAGAATTGCGCCAAGTCACTTTGCTGTGACTTATACCATTCCACCATCATCAGCTAAATTTTACCCGTTCTTCGCCGGACGTCGTTATCCAGGTTTTCTGATTAAACGTGCACAGAGAGAATTAGACGAGTTTATTCACATTCTAAAATCAGAAGGCATTGTCGTCAGACAGCCAGATACTGTAGATTTTTCCGTGCGCTACAAAACTCCTCACTGGAAGTCTCACGGATTTGGCACGACTTGTCCTAGAGATGGCGTACTAGTTGTCGGAGATGAATTGATTGAGACGCCAATGGCATGGCGTTCAAGATACTTTGAAGTACATGCTTACCGTTCGTTGTTCAAAGAGTACTTCGCTCAGGGTGCAAGATGGACTGCTGCGCCCAAACCACAATTGCTTGATTCTCTCTATAATTACGATCTTAAACCGCAAGAAAAAAACCAACCACTTCAATATGTGATCAACGATTCTGAACCAGTTTTTGATGCTGCAGATTTCGTGCGTTGCGGTCAGGATTTATTTGTCACCAAAAGTAATGTCACAAATGATTCTGGAATTACTTGGTTGAGAAGGCATTTGGGAGATAAATACAGAATTCACGAAATTGAAAGTTTATCTCGCAACCCCATGCATATTGATACGACTTTCATGCCTCTAGCACCAGGTAAAGTCATGATTAATCCTGAATATGTAGATCCGAGTAAACTCCCGAAAATACTCAAATCCTGGGATATATTAATTCCCCCTAATCCAGATCCAGTTTCGGGATTCATTTTATCCATGTGTAGCAAATGGATTAGCTTAAATGTATTGATGCTTGATGAAAAGAGAGTTATGGTTGAAAAATCTCAAACATCTTTACAAAAAGCAATGAAAGACTGGGGATTTGAACCAATTTCTTGCCCTTTTGGTTATTTCTCAACATTTGGTGGTTCTTTTCATTGTGCAACTTTAGATATTAGAAGAAAAGGCGGTTTGCAATCGTATTTTTAGCTATTAGCTATTCAAGCTTCCCGACTTCTTAAGATCCCCGACTTCGTAAAAGTTGTCGGGGATCTTGTTAAATGCTATAATAAGAACGATACCAATCTACAAAGCGTGGAATCCCAACCTCTACAGGTATGCTGGGTGTAAAGCCGAAGTCCTGCTGTAAATCTTGAATATCTGCGTCAGCTTGCGGTACATCACCCGGCTGGAGTGGAAGCAGGTTCTTTATTGCCTTTTTACCTAGATAATTTTCCAACACCTCAATAAAGTAGTCTAATCTCACAGACTTCTGACTGCCAATATTGTATATCCTATAAGGAGCATGACTGGTACTTGGATTTAATATGTTAGTTTGCTCTAAATTAGGTTGAGGAATCTTGTCTGTGATGCGAATAATTGCTTCAATAACATCATCAATATAAGTAAAATTCCGCTGCAT
This sequence comes from Rhizonema sp. PD38, assembly GCA_029379285.1. GTDB lineage: Bacteria > Cyanobacteriota > Cyanobacteriia > Cyanobacteriales > Nostocaceae > Rhizonema. The sequence continues at coordinate 8,004 of JAQYWP010000128.1, read as the reverse complement.
CTTGCCATTGTTAAAGACATCAATAGGCTTTCCTGACAAAATTGCTTGCGTAAATAAAAATAAAGCCATATCCGGTCTTCCCCAAGGACCGTAGACACTGAAGAAGCGCAAACCTGTTGTTGGTAAGTTATATAAATGGCTGTAAGAGTGAGCCATCATTTCATTCGCTTTTTTTGTAGCAGCGTATAAGCTAATGGGATGATCTACACTATCGCGAACGGAAAAAGGTCTCTTGGTATTGGCTCCATATACTGAACTGGAAGAAGCAAAAACGAGGTGTTGTACTTTTAGATGACGACAACCTTCAAGAATGTTGAGGAAACCTACCAAATTGCTATCTACATAAGCATAAGGATTGGAAAGTGAGTAACGGACTCCCGCTTGAGCCGCTAAATGAATCACTTTTGATGGTGAGTAATGGGTGAATAACTCAAATGTGGTTGTGCGATCGCTAATGTCTAATTTTTCAAATTGAAAGTTTCGGTGATCTTCTAGCTGAGCTAACCGAGCTTGCTTTAAACTAACATCATAATAGTCATTAATATTATCTATCCCTAAAACTTCTTCCCCCATTGTTAACAGTCTTTGGCTGAGATGAAACCCAATGAACCCAGCCGCACCCGTAACTAAAAATTTTGCCATATTCTGTAGTCTTCGGTGGATGTATTTGCCTAGACGCCAATTTTGCAGAGCCGTTCCCTTCAGAATTTGAACCATTCAAGATAAAAGTACATCTTTAAGGATAACGACTGGCAAGTCTAAGACATCACGAAACCCCCTGTCATTTGTTAAGAAGATGCTACAGTTTTGGCTTAATGCCGTTGCGGCATGAATGGCATCAGGTGTCTTCAAGCTTGTAATTGCTCATAACTGTGCTGCTTGCTTTAATATTCTCTGATTAATGGAAATTAATTGAATTGACGACGATAGTAGAAACTGTTCATAGGTGTTAACGAGATCCGCCTTAGCATCTCTCAGTGGAGCGACAAGCACCTCCATAAGAGTCAGCTCGCTACTGATAATTTCAACTTCACCTGCTTGAAATAAAGACCATAATGGCTGGAGTAATGAATAGTAGTCTAAATTTTCTTCTACTGTGTAAATAAAGATAGAAGTATCTCTTACTATAGTTTATAACAAAACAAAGCTCTAAAGTTTGTTTTTTAAACTAACAAGAAGGGAAGAGATTATGAATTATTTTCAGAGACTCCAGTAGATAATATCCTGTGGCAACTTTGCAGGTGTATACATCGATTTAACATCCATCAAAATACCTCCTCTTCGCAAGCAATTTAGCAATTCATTGTGTAGGATTTGCATGTATTGTTGGTGAGTAACGGCGAAGACGATCGCATCTAACTCAAAGAATTCATTCCAATCAGTCAACTCAATACTATATTCACGCTTTGCGGCTTCAGGATCAGCAATTGGATCATGAACTATGGGATCAATGCCAAACTGTTTGAGTTCTTTAACGATATCAGGGACTCGGCTATTCCGTAGATCCTGAACATTTTCCTTAAAGGTTAATCCCAATATGCCAACGCGAGTATTTTTGAGGGGTTTATCTCCATGAATTGCAAGGAGTTTAATCAAACGCTGAGCTAGATAGACTCCCATATTATCGTTAATCCGGCGTCCAGCAAGAATGACCTCTGAATGGTAACCAACTTCCTCTGCTTTAGCTGTTAGATAGTAAGGATCGACTCCAATGCAGTGTCCCCCAACGAGTCCCGGTTTAAACGGCACAAAATTCCATTTCGTACTGGCTGCAGCTAAAACATCAGCCGTGCGGATATTGAGCTTGTCAAAGATGAGTGCCAATTCATTCATTAAAGCAATATTCAAATCTCGCTGAATATTTTCAATAACTTTGGCAGCTTCAGCAACTTTTATTGAAGGCGAGCGGTAAATACCTGCATCTACAATTGTTTCATAAACTGATGCAACTTGCTCAAGTGTTTCAGTATCTTCTGCCGAGACAACTTTCACAATCTTGAGAAGAGTATGTTCTGGATCACCTGGATTGATGCGTTCTGGGGAATAGGCTAACTTAAAATCTATTCCCTGCCGCAAGCCCGAGACTTGAGCTAATAGAGGTCCACAAATTTCTTCTGTTACTCCTGGATAAACAGTAGATTCATAGACAATAACAGACCCTGGTTGGAGAAATTTCCCAATGATTTGCGAAGCACTAATCAGTGGTTTTAAATCAGGACGATGATTTTGGTCTATTGGTGTGGGAGCAGTGACAATAAAGAAGTTAGCTGAGGCTAAATTTTTTTGTTCACCAGTAATTGTCACGACAGTGGTGTTGAAGTCTTCAATAGGCTTTCCTCCATGCGGATCGATACCTTGTTGTAGCAGTTCAATTTTCTGAAGGTCGATATCAAATCCAATCGTGCCGGGAAATTTTTTAGCTAATGCTAACAATAAAGGTAATCCAACATAACCTAAGCCAATAACTGCAATTTGTTTGCTCATAAGTAGATTTGCGGATAAATTTTGCTCTATGTAAATAAAGAAGGGCACACCTACTATGAACACTTACTAGCAAACAACGGTCATAGCCGGAAATCTTGTTTATTCCCACCAAGCACTTACTACTATTGCTTGTCGTATTCCACCTTACCGTAATCCAGTTTTATTATTCTATCGGCTACATAAAAATAGCGATCATCATGGCTAATAACTAGTACTGTTTTCCCCCGCTCTCTCAGTTTCGGTAGCATTTCGGTATAAAAAATGTCTTTAAATATTGGGTCTTGGTCGGCAGCCCATTCATCAAACAGATAAATGGGTCGGTCTTCTAAATATGCTGTAAGTAAAGCCAGCCGTTTCCGTTGTCCTTGGGAAAGAGAAGTGGTGGAAAGTTGACCATTCTTAACTTTGACTTTATGGTCTAGTTGCAGAAGTTTGAGGTACTCGTGGGCTTGATGATCAAGGAGAGTTTGTTCTAACCCTAAAAGTTTGTCGAACAGATAGAAGTCAGCGAAAACGACGGAGAAATGTTGGCGATACCACTCGCGATGGTGTTCGGTAATTAACTCCCCATCTAACCAAATTTCTCCATCTTCAGGGGTGTAGAGTCCGGTGATGAGTTTGGCTAAAGTTGATTTACCACTCCCATTGCCGCCAACGATGAATACCAATTCCTTTGGATAAAACTTAAGGTTGACCGGACCTAAGATAAAGTTGTTATCTTCTTGTTCTCGACCGTAGGTATGGGTGACTCCCTTGAATTCTAAGCTGTGCCAATTCGAGTTGATAGGAGGTGGAACTGTGGATACTTCTGACCGACTGGCAAGAGATAAACCCAATGAATCAATCTTCTGCAACGCAACACTAGCTTTACTAATTTGGGGGAAGTCTTTGACGATGTTTTCCATCGGCAACATCAGATAGGTGAAAGTCAAAATGCAACCTGCAAGAGTTTGGCGACTGACGACAAGCAGAGTGGGAAGCGCAAAAAGTATAAAGCCAATGGCGAAAAAAAGCAGCAATTTTCCCCAACTCATACTTATGGAAAACAGAATCTGACCACGAACGTTATGACGGCGTAAAGCAATAGCAGTTGGTTGAAGGTCTTGATTTAGGAAGGCTTGACGACGTATATAATGCAGCTTAAGTTCCTTAATTCCTTCGGTGATGGTGCGAAAATGTTTAAATAGCTGGTCTTGATCTTCACGAGCAAGGATGAAAAGTCTTTGTCCTGTTTTCAAGAGCCACTGATTAGTGCCCATAACTAAGACTAAAATACAGCACACCATTAGAAGGACTGCCCAAGATAGCCATGTTAAATAGAGCATGCAGCCCACGACTGTAGCAATATCAATGCAAAGAAATGGAATTATATAAACAGCATTGGATACTGCCTGTACATCTTCGGTTAAAGTTGCTAACAGTCGAAAATTCCCGAGACGTTCCAAATGACTCAACTCAGAAGAGAGAATCTGTTGACTCAGTCGCATTCGTAATTGGAAGACTGCAGTCTGAGATAGACGAGTCAGCATGATTTGAGAAATAATACTGGTAATAAGTGCGACTATTACCAGTCCAACAAAACCCCACGCTATAGATGTGAGACGTGAAGTAGCAGTGGGACTCGCCGCACTGCCAATTAAAGCAATCAGGCAAGCACTACTCGCACCACTTAGCAATCCGGTGACGATGGAGATCGCTACCTTCCCCCAAGCAGAACGCAGAAGAAAGTAAATCAGATTCATGACAGTTGATCCAAAGCTATTTAATTCGCGCTCGAAGAGGATATTTGAAAAGTCTAAGAGCGTGTGTTTCACTACCCTCGCTACCGAGAAACTGCTACCTTGAGAATCTAGGTTTTGAGATTTGCGATACGGATGGTATCCGTTGCCTTCTCTTCTCAGTAACGGAGACGCTGCTTTGTAGCTTGCTTCCCCAAAGGGGTACGAGAGGCTTGTCTGCGACCGTTGCGCGAACGCCAACGGCATCGCGTCCCTGAGTCTCATTTAAGGCTCAACCAGACCCTTTTCAAACAACCTCTAAGGGGGAGACGAAAAATTTATCAATTCTTATGCTTCTATCATATCATTTTTAATGACTCCTATTCCACGCAAAAAATCTTAATTTAATAAACTGCCAAGGCGCGATCGCACGCTCTTGAGAAGAGCAGAAAACATAGATCTGAATTCCCGAATCCTTTTACAGTTACATGTACTGAGAATGACGCATGAAAGTTGCAATATTGTTTCAGTTATTTTCGCCTAACTTATGTCGTAGTTATAAATCAAGCATTGAGCCGCTCACTATTGACTCTAAGTAAGTAGGTAAAATTAAACCTAAAATATATTTTTAGTTCGTAGTGAGCGCTTCAGCGCTCAGCGCAAAGGTTTTAACGGCACGAACCCCTGACTACAAACTTTCATTTATTTACGCTTACCTACTTATCAGCCTACATGACTTGTCAGGTTTAGGTATAAGAGTAAGGTTTACATAATGGATATCGTGTGATAAATGATAATAGAAGAGTGACTTAAGTTACAGTGATTGAGTATTAGGAAACACTGACAAGCTTAAGAGCGTCATGAATAATGATCCTTTTTGAGTTTGGTTATTTAAAGACTATTAATATAAGTATCGTTGATCTATTGCTATCGCTCCTCTGCCTATCAGCAGTACTGTTCTACAGTTATGCAATTTACGCTGCGATCGCCTTTTTCAGTTATCAGTATCCTAATCTAGCGTTTTATCCACCCGTGACAATTCTCAAGCCCATGTGTGGAGTGGACAGAGATACCTACGAAAACTTAGCTTCTTTTTGCCAACAGAAATACCCGATCTACCAGATTATTTTTAGTGTGCGCGATCAGCATGACTCAAGTCTTGCCGTCGTGAAGCAAATTATCAACGACTTTCCTCAACTCGATATTCAATTGGTAGTTAGCGATCGCATCATTGGCACAAACCTGAAAGTCAGCAATCTGGCAAATGCGGTAACTGTCGCCAAATATGATACACTCCTGCTTTCTGATAGTGATATCCGTGTTGGGACAGACTATTTACAACGTGTTGTCCAACCATTACAGGACAAAAGTGTTGGTGTTGTTACCTGTCTGTATCGTTCTTTAGCACAGGGATGGGTGGCTAGCCTAGAGGCTGTTGGAACTGCAACCGACTTCCATGCAGGCGTTTTAGTAAGCCATAAACTAGAAGGTATTAAATTCGCCCTTGGTTCGACTATTGTACTTCGTAAAGAAGTACTGGAAGCAATTGGCGGATTTGAAGCGATCGCCGATTATCTTGCAGATGATTTCCAACTTGGCTACCTACCAACCCAAGCTGGTTATAAAGTTGTACTTTCCGACTATGTTGTGGAACACGTACTAGCACCCACTACACCAGCAAATGCGATTAAACATCAAATACGCTGGGCGCGTTGTATTCGCGTTTCTCGTCCTTGGGGTTATCTAGGACTCATTTTTAGCTACGGTACTGTCAGCAGCTTATTGTTCCTGATTGCGACAGGAGGATCAACCATCGGCTGGACTATACTAGTTATCACCTGGATAATGCGGTTGGCAATGGGATGGTTTGTAGGCATTAAAAGTCTTTGCGATCCATGCAGCCAAAAGTTTTTTTGGCTAATTCCCATACGTGACATAATCAGCTTTGTCATCTGGTGCTATGGTTGGCTTGGTAAAACGATTGAATGGCGAGGACGGAGATTAAGACTAACTAATGACGGCAAACTTGAAAACAGCGAATGATGAGGCTTTGAATTGACAAACCACAACAAGACAAAAAGTAGTTCCGTAGCTGTCAAAAGTTTTATTGTTATTTTGCTGCTCGTTTTCCTTCAGGCATTAGGAGACGTTTGCGTAAGTCGGGGTATGCGTGAAGTTGGAAAAGTTACATTGCTTGCTCCGGATGATATGCTCATGTTCGGGTTGAGTATCCTAACAAATCCTTGGCTCGATCTTGGCATGTTTCTTCTGCTGATATATTTTCTCTTATACTTAGCCTCGCTTTCATGGATCGATCTTAGCTATTTACTTCCTATGACAACAATAGGATACGGGCTAAATGCTTTATTTGCATGGCTGATGTTGAAAGAGCAAATGACTTCAACTCGATGGCTTGGGACATTATTTATTATGAGCGGTGTGCTCATAGTTGGTATGGGTGGTCATTTGAGAAGTAGGCGGGAGGCACTAGATTCCTCTAAAGAAGGAAGGCATGAACACCCATTATGATTAAACTCATAAAAAAAAGGGTGTAAGCATGAAGATTTGGTTGGCAATTATCACGATGACGCTCACAGACACTAGTAGTTCCCTACTTGTTTCCAAGGCGATGAAGCAGACGGGAGAAATTTCCACTCTGCAACTGCGAAAGCTTTTAAGTATTGCAAATCGTGCAGTTAAAAATCCCTTGTTCGTCTCAGGCTTTTTCTTACAGGTTTGCACATTCTTTATATATTTAACAGTATTAAGCTGGGCTGATTTAAGTTTAGTGACTCCAGCAACATCGATTAACTACTTGATTGGTATTATCGGTGCAAAATTTTTTCTGAAAGAGAATGTAACAAAAGAGCGATGGCTCGGAGCTATTTTGATTGGTTGTGGTGTGACTTTAGTTCTACTGTAACGAGTAACAGTAGATAGTTATTAAACACGGATTCCTTTGAGATGCAGCATTTACTATCTTCATTTTTACTTTCAATATCTAATAACGTTGATAACTTTGCCGTAGGCATTGCCTATGGTGTCAAGAAAATAAAAATAGGTATATCGGGTAATTTAATCATTGCCATATTTTCATCTTCTGGGACATATGGATCTATGTCTTTAGGAGCAATTTTGAGTAAATTTATGTCTGCCAATTTAGCCAATTTAATTGGTTGTGGAGCTTTGGTAGGTGTAGGTATCTGGGGTTTATGGGATACATTAAAGACAGAAATACAAAAGAAAAAACGTAAAAGAAAATCTTCACATGAGCTTTCTTACAATGCTTTTATAGAGAAACCGGAGAGAGCCGATTTAGATAACTCTCTTTTCATTGATTTTAAAGAATCTATTAGTATAGCTTTAGCTTTAACCATTAATAATTTAGCTGGTGGTATCGGAGCCGGACTTTCAGGGGTGGATGTGAATATTACGAGTTTTTTAACCTTTGTATTGAGTTTGTTAGCCATTCTATTAGGCTATGCTCTTGGCGAAAAGTTCACCTCAAGGATGTCTGGCAAGTGGGCAGGAATTGTATCGTCATTGCTGATCATCTCTATCGGAGTATTTGAATACTTTAAATAAGGTGAGAGCAAATAAAGCGCAATATTATGGAGTAGTATCAGATGCGATTAGAGGAGTTAACGATCATGAAGCTCAATTAAGGAAAAGCAGCCCTCTCCCAAACTGGGGAGAGGGGCACCTGATGAGGGCGAAAGTGCCTGAGATATAACACCAGAAGCACTATAGTATAATTAGGGTCTGCTGAAAAAGTCAGAAAGAGCAAGATAGGGATTAATTT
>JAQYWP010000971.1 GCA_029379285.1 Rhizonema sp. PD38 | reverse complement strand
CGCTAATCCTGCACATGCATGTCCAGTATCACCGATGGATGTGGCATCACCTGTGATTAAGTCAATTTTTACTAATTTCGTCTTATCGCCCTCGCGATCAAGTCCATACAGTTGTGAACCGACAAATGCAATGTCCGACACCTCTGTGACGACTTCCCCAATCAGAGTCGCGATCCTAGTGGTTAAATCCAGAGTATAAACTTTGCTGCATTCATTGGCGACAAAATCTTGGATATAAACTGCTCCTGGTTTGAGTTTGATGGTTTTCGCTGTGCGACTGCCACAGATAACTTTTTCTAAAACTCCACTAAAACCAGAACTCACGTCAACTGCCGTAAAATATTGTCCTCCGGTTGCGGTTGCCACCCGAGCGTATTCACTTTTTATCCCTTCTACATGCTTGCTCTTCGATGTTCCGAAATAGGTATGAACTGTCACTCCTACTGCTTGAGCTTTTTGGATCGCCACATTCGCAGCTATAATATCCTTTGGCTCTGTTTTATCTCCTCCTCCTTCGAGTGCTTCATCCCCGAGGTAAAAAATTGCGCGTGTTGCACCGGATCGCCAATCAAAGTAATCTGATATATCTTCAATCGCTCGCGCTGCATCTTCTTGCGCTCCCGCATCCGATAGTTCTCCTCTTTTTCTTCCCCTTAGTTTTGATTCTCCTACTTTTAACTTTTGTGTCAGGTAACTTCTAATCGAGGTGTCGAAGTTTGTCCCTTTCCACGTCCCTTCTATACCCAACCAAACCACTCTTAAGTCTGTTGGACAACTTGATTTCGCGTTGGCGAGCGCTCCTGCTGTCGCATCACTCAGTGCCTGTGCTTCATCTTTCATCGAAGGACTTGTATCGATGACGATCACTAAATCAACAGCAGGTATAGTACTCGCTTTTTTACTCATACTTTGTTCCTTCTTTTTCTTTTGGTTGAAACCGAATAATTTCATGATTAAAGAAGTTAATGAGTTTCAATAAATTACTTAACTATTAAAACACCTTATTTAAGGTATAAGAAGAGTCTAAATGTCATATATTTTACTAGCCTCCCCCCAAAATCTAGCGATTTATACATGCATTAAGCTGCTTTGTCAATACTAAATTCTCATAAATTTAATAATTTAATGTCATAAATATTATTTATTGGCACATTATATAAAGGTTTGTCAATGCCCCAAGTGATAAAAAAAGATGAAAATCGATGCTAAAAAACTAATTTAAAATTAATTGTTAAATCTTGTCGAATTGGGAGACAATTCATTGTAAATGGGAGAAGACAAATAAACATAAATATGTAACTGGGGATAAGCAGAACTGAAACCTCTAGCTTTTGACCAATGGTCAGCTTTCCCTTGTAAAGCAGATAGCAGAAGCTTAAACACTAAAGGGAACCGTATTTTTTCTCTGTTGTTCTCATCTGTTCTCAGTCCTATTTTAAGGAAACAGGTACACACAGCCCCTAACATACCGAAAGTAGGTGGTATTAAATCGGCGGTGGGTTCTACTAGCCAAGTATGTATTTCTTTATACTCTAATTCTTTCAACTTCCATTGAACCAAGTACCGGTGGTTATCAGCCGCTACGTTTACTTGCACTCCTCCTATTTAAGTAGTAGTTATTTATTCTTAGTTAAACTCCATGAAGATAATGAGTGCCCATGAAATTATCAAATCCTATGCAGCCAATAAAAGAAATTTTCAACACCTGAATTTAAGCCAAATTTCATTGAAGGGTATTGACTTCAGTGGTGCTGATTTTAGTTATGCTAACCTCACTAGTGCCAATCTTAGTGAAGCTAACTTAATCTGTGCCAAGCTAATTTGGACAGATTTGAATCGAGCAGATCTCCAGAAAGCCAATTTGCAAAATGCAAATCTATTGAATGTGAGTCTGTTGTGGGCAAACTTGAATGAAGCAGATCTAAGCAAAGTGAACTTAACTGGCGCTCGCTTAAATTACGCTAAACTACAGTCTGTCTGCTTACGAGAGGCAAATCTTACAGAGATTAATTTAGAAAGGGCTTGTTTGACTCAAGCAGACTTGTCTGGAGCAAATTTGTTTAAAGCAAGTCTCAAAGCAACAGATTTCGCTGGGGCTAAGTTCGATGATGCTAACCTCTGCCAAAGCAATTGGGAAGGAGCGATTTTGTGTAATGCCGTGTTGCGCCGGGTTAATTTAGAAAAGGCACAATTACAGGAAACTATTTTGAGTAAAGCCGATCTCAGCGAAGCAAATTTAATTGAAGCTGATTTGACTAATGCAGATTTGACAGGCGCAACTTTACATCAAGTTGCTTTAGAGTTAGGTATACTGGTAAATACTGATTTAAGAGATGCCGATTTGAGTAAAGCTTCTTTATTTAAAGCTAACTTAGAGGGAGCTATCCTTCAAGGGGCTAAGTTGCTTGGAACTGATTTTCGACATGCTAATCTTAAAGATAGCAATCTTCATGGGGTAGAATTTATCAATTGCCGTGTTAAAGGCGCATTGTTTACAGATGCTGTGGGCTTGACTCCGCAACAAAAGCAATGGCTAACATCACAAGGGGCATTAAATCTTAAGATTGAATAGCCATGAGTAATCTTGAAGAAATTATTACATTTACTGAACGTTTAATTAGCGAAAATACAAAAAATTCTCTCACTTTTTTGCAAAAGATAATTTTGATAGAATCTTTATGTGAAAATAGCAAAACATATGAGCAAATTGCTATAGAAAATAACTATTCTGAAAAATATATTAGACAGGTGGTTGCACCTAAAGTATGGCAATTAATTTCAGCTGTTTTCGGCGAAAAAGTAACGAGAATTAATTGTCGCGCAGTTATAGAAAAAAAATTAAAAGATTCAGCATTTGCTCAGAATTTAAATGTTAATACTCCACCAGAAAAAATTCTTTTAGAGTTTCCAGAAGGACAAGTTTCTTTAGATTCTCCTTTCTATGTGGAACGTACATCTATCGAAACAAAATGCTACCAAGAAATTCTGCAACCAGGAGCTTTGATTCGGATTCAAGGTTCTAGGAAAATTGGGAAAACCTCGCTTTTAGCAAGAACTATTGCTTATAGTGAAAATCATAATTACTCTACCGTGCGTTTAGATTTGCATCAAGCGGAAACAGAAGTTTTTACTTCTATAAAAAAAATGTTACGTTGGATATGTGCGAACGCAACTCAACAGTTGAAATTAAGTTCAAAGCTTGATGAGTATTGGGATGATGATGTAGGTGCTTTGATGAATTGCACAAATTATATGCGATCGCACATTATTGAAAATGTTTCAAGCCCTATTGTTCTAGCATTTGATAGTATTGATCAGATTTTGGATTATCCTAATATTGCCCGTGATTTTTTTGCATTACTCCGTTCATGGTATGAAATTAGTAAAGATAATTTATCCTGGAAAAAACTCCGGCTGATTATTATTCATGTAAATGATTTGTATGTAAATTTTAAAAATCATCAATCACCATTCAACGTCGGACTGACTGTAAAAATACCCCCATTCAATCAAACTCAAATTGAGGATTTAGTACAACGTTGTGGATTGAAGTTGAAACCTCATGAACTCGCTTATTTAATTAACTTAACAGGAGGATTACCATATTTAGTAAGATTAACACTATATTATAGCATATCTGAAAGTATGTCTTTAGAAATTTTATTACAAGAGTCAACTAATAAGAATATTATTTTTAATAAGCATTTACAC
>JAQYWP010000970.1 GCA_029379285.1 Rhizonema sp. PD38 | reverse complement strand
CTGTCAGCAATCAGCAGCTTCAAATTTTCTCCCCCATTCCCAACTCCTGACTCCCTTTTTTAAATAAAGATGTGGTAAATACATTATATAAAAATTAAAAATATGTTAAAGTTTGTTAATACGTCTAAATTTAAGATTTACTTAATAAAAAATCGTTAGGGAGTTGTTAGCTATATTCCTGTCATATTATGAAACATAAGAGCGTTATTTTTTCTGCTCTACGATGGTGCTCATGGAAGCAAATTTCTTAGTAACACATGCTAGGGGTGTATTGTCCATGCCCTTGACGATCCTTGTGGTTGATGATGACCTAGGTACTCGTCTGTCAATCAGCGATTATCTTGAGCTGTCTGGCTACTCAGTGATCGTGGCTAATGACGGTCAAGAGGCTTTGGCAATGGTGGAGGAGTACCATACCGATTTAATTGTTACCGATATTGTCATGCCACAAATAAACGGTTATGAATTGGTGCGTCGAGTACGTCAAAAACCTGCGTTCCGCTTGTTACCTGTCATTTTGTTAACGGCACGAACAAAGACTCAAGAAAGAATTCTGGGCTACCAGTCAGGATGCGATTTGTACTTACCCAAGCCTTTTGAATTGGAAGAGTTAGCCGCAGCAATCCGCAATCTCTTGGAGCGTTCGCAAATCATTCAATCTGAATACCGTTTTTTTCAACAAGAGAACGCAGTAACAACTGATTCCACGACAAAAGCAGTGGAAGCCCATAGTGGGTTCAACCATGTTCAGAAATCGAACATTTTCTCAGAACTGACTCCTAGAGAACAGGAAGTCCTAGAACTTTTGACTCATGGTCTTTCTAATGCCGAAATCGGACAAAAATTGCACCTCAGTCCTCGAACAGTGGAAAAGTACGTTAGCAGTTTACTAAGAAAAACAGCCACCAGCAACCGAGCAGAATTGGTGCGTTTTGCAATTAAGCATGGTTTGGTAGAATAGTAATTATCAATTAGCCATCAAAAGTACTCTGTAAAGTTTTACACTCGATAGATTCGTGATGGAGATATCACTATGCAGCGGAGGAGTGCAAACGTGATGAGTATGTGTTGCTGTGTAAGCAACACATTAGGACTACAGAGTATGCGCTAATCACAGTGAGTGCGCGGACCGAGAGTGTGAAATGGAAAATATACGCGAATCTCCACCCTTTTCTCAAGCGGATATTGTCAAAAAACAACAGGCGATGATATAATCCGGTTCGCTTCCAGCACTGCTGCCACTTGCAAAATCAGGGCTTCATTGTATGGCGCTGCGATTAACTGTACACCTAACGGTAAAGCATTTGGGCGTTGGATTGGCACTGATAACACAGGCAAGCCGATGAAAGATAATGGTTGAGTAAAGATCCCCAAATGAGGACGGACGAGAATTTCCTCTCCATCTAAAATCATGGTTTGTTGACCGATAAGTGGTGCTGAAATAGGTGTAGTTGGGGCAAGAATGACATCTACCTTTTGAAAGACTTCTTGAACGCGATCACGAAACCATCTTCTAAACCGCTGCGCTTGGATATACCAACTACTAGGAATTAACGCACCAGCAAGAAAGCGATCGCGTGTTGCTGGATCAAAATCTTGGGGAAGCGATCGCAAATTATCTAAATGTAAATTTGCTCCCTCACAAACTGTAATCACAAACGCTGCCGCACGAGCACGATGAGCTTCAGGTATTGTAATGTACTCAGTGACATTCATTGCATCAGCGACCTTTTGAACTGCAGCCAATGCTTCGTGATTTGCTCCTTTCACAAAATAATCGCCAGCAATGGCAATTCGTAAATTTGCCACATCTTGTACAGAAACGACGCCAGTTGCTTCAAGTCGGGGGACTCGCACGCCAAATTCCTGCGAAGGGTTTTCCTCCTGTAGAACTGGCTCCCCAACGTACTGGCTTAAAAAACGCGTTTCTACAGGAGGGCGCTTTGTACAAACAGGATCAAGAGCGTCTTCCCCTTGAAGCACATCAAACACCGTAGCGATATCTCTTACCGAACGGGCGAAGGGTCCAATATGGTCAAAACTGCTAGAAAATAAAGTGACTCCAGTACGGGATAACCGCCCATATGTTGGCTTAAAGCCAAAAACACCACACAAAGCCGCCGGAACCCGAATTGAACCATTAGTATCAGAACCGAGTGTCAAGGGAACTAGCCCACTACTCACTGCCGCTGCTGAACCACCAGATGAACCACCAGCGACTCGCTTTAAATCGTAAGGATTATGGGTTGCACCGTAATGAAAGTTCTCTGTCACAAACCCATAGGCATACTCATCCATATTTAAAGTGCCTACAAGTATCGCACCCGCTTTTTTTAGCTTCGCCACGGCTGTGGCATCTTGAGTTGCGGGAGGATTTTTGACGTTAATTTTTGCACCTGCAAGCGTTGTGACTCCAGCAACATCAAAAAGATTTTTCACAGCAAAAGGCACTCCCGCGAGGCAACCTGGATTTTTACCGCTGGCCACTTCTCTGTCAATTCGTTCTGCATCCATTAAAGCTGTTTCAGCAGTCACAACAGTAAAACAATTCAGTTGATGATCACGTGCTTCAATCCGTTTTAAGACAGCTTTGACAACATCCACAGCGCTCATTCCTTCTCGCACGGCTGTGGCAATTGATACAACATCTGCGGAGTCTAAATTCATGGTTCAAATACAGGGGAAGCTTCTATATGTTCTGGCAGAGGGAACTCATTGACAAGTTGAGCGATCGCTTTTATTTTCTTAAAATTTGCCATAACTCCATCGCGATCCTCATCCCTCAATTGCAAATCCAACAATAAAGCCATCATATCCACATAATTACCCATATCAAATTTCTGACTCATAAGCTGTTGTCTACTTAAAAGTTAAAGATGTAGAGTGAACTATCAATCCAAGTATGGGAACATCATCCTCCATGAGGCAATACGGTTCCTTCCCAAAGTAGCAACCAAATGGTAAACCGTACAGGCAAAGCATACCACTGAAAGTTAATTCCTGTAATCAATCAGCTGTAGGGCAATACAAAAGCTGCCAATCTCCAACGCTAAAACGAGAAAATCAACAGTAATTTCCGCCAAAAGAAGGACAAGCGCAAAGTTGAAACCAAAACATTCGTGTACAGCAGAGACTAAGGTATGTTTACTTACTGCTGCCAATCGTCCACACATTGCCACTAAAAAAATTACACAATTTTGCCCAGAAGAATTGCCCAAATCAGTTGAAATCTACCAGCTTGTGCGGCTGTGGCGATACGGATGGCAGCCGTTGCAACGCATCGCACTTACATCTAAAAATCCACCAATACTCGTTTTTGTTTCCCAGAGTCATTTTCTGAAATTTCTTCATGATTTTTCACTGACTTGTTTCGCCAGAGTTCGGATCGTTTTTTCTTGCCTTGATAGGTGTTCTAACTGAGTAGCGATCGCCTTATTGTCTTTCTGTTCTACTGCAATTGACATCTGACTGATTGTTTTTTGGAGTTGCTGTAGCGGTTCTAAAACTTTATTATGCCGTGCTTCTGGTGACTTCGATAACTTATCAGTTTGTTCTTGTAATTTCTCCCGACTTTTTTTCAGAGTTTCTTTAGCATAGGCTGTAGATACAGTACCTCTTATTGATGCTTCACCTACCATATGTGCTGTTGCTGCCCATGAAGAAACTGTTTTTAGTTCTTTTGACAGGTCCTCATATGGATTACTACTGCAAGAAATGTTTATTAATG
>JAQYWP010000969.1 GCA_029379285.1 Rhizonema sp. PD38 | reverse complement strand
TTTTTGGGGACAATACTTAATTTACATGACTTTCAGCCTTAACTGAACCGTATTGGGTTATGTCCAACCGGGAAGCATACCAAAAAACTCGCATGTCAAAAGAGCGGATTGTAGAAATATACTCCCGTTTTCTTGATGTGGATTATTTCAAGCGAGTGGGAATAGCGCAATAGATTTTACTGTTCACTTCCTCAAATTCTGTCGGTTGGAATTGATAAGAGTGGGGTAAATACATAATCACACATAAGGCAACGAAAACGCTGATGGTTTAAACCATCAGCTAAAATTTGAAAACCAAACTGCTGAAGTTCTTTTGATTTACAGTTAGGACATTTGAGAACTGAAGTGTTCTTTTCTGCTTGAGAAGGTGGTTGCTTTTGTTGGTGGGGTTTCTGTTGGTTGTTATTAGTTGACTGTTGGGTGTTTTGCTTTGTGGTTTTAGAAAGCACATCTAAGTATAAGGCACTAGAATCATCTAGGTGTGCATGAAGGTATCGACTGGTGGTAGCGATAGAACTATGTCCAATGGTCTTCTGCACTAAATGTAATGATGCACCTCTCTTCAAGGAATGGATTGCATGGGCATGTCGTAACCAATGAGGAGAAACTTTTTTATTAATACCTGCGGCAATAGCGGCAAGAGCGACAATGCGATTCACCTGGGATTGGTCAAGGGCTGTACCAAAAGAATCTCTTTGTCTAGACATAAATACAGGGTCATTATCTAAGGCATTGTTTCTCAACATAGACACATGCTGCCACACCGATTCTGGTAAAAGGATAATTCTGGTCTTTCCGCCTTTACCAAATATAGTCAATTGTCCACCTGGCATTCTTTGAGATAAATCCTTCCAACACAGGGAGCATAATTCATTCACCCGTAAACCAGCAGTGTAGAGCAACAGCAAGATAGCTTGATTTCTTTTATTATTGGTCTGTGACTGGATCATAGCCGTCACCTCTTCTTCACTCAGGATGCGTTCATTGAGGGTATCCTTGATTTTGGGGTGACCTAGACTGTGGCTCACATTTTTGTCTAACAGCCCAATAGTACACCCCTTACTTAAAAGCGACTTGACCGCAGCCATCTTGAAGCGTTGAGTGTGAGGAGCAATGTCTGTAAAAGTTTCTTGCCAGCCTTGAAGGTCAGCTAGAGTAACTGCACCCAGAGGTTTTTTTACCCATTCAAGAAACTCGTTGGCGCAACGCTTGTATCCTCGTTGGGTAGATTCTGATAAACTATGCAGCCAAGTGTCAATCAGGCTTTTATCAGTATCAAGGTAAATTTGGTCTGGCGTTTTGGGAGCGTTGTTCACAGGCTGGACTGAGTATTTGATATTAGTTTAGTAGTTTCCTCCTCATTATGCGCTAAATTAACTATCGAAAATAGATGCAAACAAATGAACTAAAGTTAAGGAAATTATCATTGCATTGTTTGTCTAATTTGTCAATGTATAAGTTCTAAAATAGCGGTTACAATGAATATTGTTACTACGAAAACTATCAAGAACATTTGAATGCGATCGCCACAAATCGGGTACAACAGAAAATAAGCATTCCAGCGACCCTTTAGCAGCCACTTTATCCTTGAAACTACATTGATGCGGCAAGCTTATCCTTTAAATTTCGGCTAACAATTCCTTTAAGTCACACAAGAACCCATATCATGATCGATTTGGACAAAACATGGTTCAAAGCACAGGTAGAGGATAAATTCCATATTTTTTTTCTATTTTAAATTTTGTTTCATCGAAATTTTTGTCACTTCTATGGAATTTATGTATATATGTATTTGCTGACTGAATTCTCAACTGAATTTGTTGAGAAGACAAATTGCTTACTTCTGACAAGTTTGCATCACATATAGCCCAGTTTAAGCAGTAAAGAGGAGGTAACAAGGTATTTGTATTATTCTCTTGCCATATTCTAATTGCTTCATTTAAGCTGTCTCTAGCAGCTTTCAACTCATCTAATTCGGGGTGGTTTTCATCCTTAAGTGCAGTATCTTTAAGGACATAACCAAGTTGTGCATGATATCGATGTTTTCCCTTTCCATACTCCGATTTAGTCAACGCTTCAAAAATGGGAATAATTGGTTCTAGTCTGTCTTCAATAATGCGCGTTCTTTGAGACTTGTTTTCTCTAATTTCTCTATCAATATCGTGTCGGACATCTTTTATTTTTTGATAAATATATTCAAGGGCAATTGGAGATGCTTTAAAAATATTTTCTTTAAGTTGTTCGGAATTTGTTAGAGGATTCGCTTTACTTAATTGAAAATCTATAGATTTCATCGCTTTAAAATCACTATCATTCTGATTTTTTATATCCTTAACTTCTTTTTTAGTGTCTTGAATTTCTTTTAGCGTGGCTTCAAATCCATCTTTACCCAACTTAATTGCTGTTACTCTCTCAATAATATTTGAATTAACGATTAGCATAATCATGATAAGACCCACGTCTACAAGCTCAAATTTTGACTCTTTTTTTACACGTCCTAGAGGAATGCAAATAAGATATAACGAAACGAGTATTGAGATCAGTTGACTGAAAAGTTTGGATGTATCTTTTGAGTCTTCAGTTATTTTAGTATTGTTTTGGCTAAGCATAATACTTTTAGAATGGTAGGTTTAAGAGCCAATTCGAGAAATCAGTTTGTTTTTTGACTTCTCTGATAAGCTTTGAAAGAAGTCTTCACCATTGGTACTATGCATTCCGGACACGAAGTAAAGATTTCTCAAGGGTGTTTGAAAAATTTTCATTCTTTCAAATTCTATGCTAATGTGCCTCACCATAGCGATAAGGGCGCATATCCGTGACCGCAGGCATCGCTCTGTGAAAACACAACCCCGACACGTCTGTATGCTTTGGGCGATCGCTCGACTAAAAGGACTTTTCACAAAACGTTACAAAATGTATTTGGCTTGAGCAAAAATATTTATCCCGATAGTCATGTTGGACTGGTGGGAGGTGCCTGATGAACCCCAGCAGGAACGCTTTCCTCCCCTGCTCCCCTGCCTGCCTTAACTGAACGGTATTAGCGAACAATCCAGCGAATACTCTGGCTCCGGCAAGGGCAACAGCATCGGCAACGTTGGCGGAGAATACTCCAGCAAAGGCTAAAGCTCCGGCTCCGATGACATCAATGGCTCCAACAACAGCGATAGCTTTTAGAGCTGCCTCTATTCCTTGGCGAATTGTAACGATAAGGAATATCACAATTACAACTATAACAGTGAAGCTTGCAATCCGATTCTCTAAACTATGAGTGTCAGATATTTGCACAATCAGATAACCAGCATAAGCAGATAAAAATCCTCATACTCCCGCATCGCCACATGGATCGCTATCAAGTCATACGGTGGGTCACGCCGCCAAGGGCGGCATGACATTGATTGACTATTTTTACCCTAAAATTGGGCTTGTATAGGAGAAAAGCATATGACCACAAACCAACCTGAATCTCTTGAATCACGGCTAAACCGATTAGAAACGATTTTTGCGAATATGGGGGAAGTCGTGGTAGCTTAAAGTGAAGCGATTACCAATAACACTAATTCAATCAACCGGGTGGAGCAAGCTATTAATGATTTGACCGTCAACGTGAATCGCCTTACTGAACAAAACCACACTTTAGCAGAACAAAGCTACGCCTTTGCAGAACAAACTAACCGCAATATCAACTTATTAGCCCAACAAGCTGAACGAGACAGAGAACAAGCCGAACGAG
>JAQYWP010000127.1 GCA_029379285.1 Rhizonema sp. PD38 | reverse complement strand
TGCACGAGTATTTGCCCAGATCGATCCTGAGCAATTTCAAAAAAGTTTTGTCAGTATCGGGACTGGCTATTATGCTCGCGTTCCCTATCAGGTTATAAGTCGCTTCAGCAGCACTGCAAGTACCAAAATTCTCGCAGACGATATGGTGAAGCTCTATTTAACTGACAACTTCGCCCCAGTAAAAAAAGAAATCACTGCGGACAACCTGACTGTAGTTGGCCAACTGCCCAAAGAACTAGAGGGGATGTTTCTCCGCAACGGCCCCAATCCGCAATTTAAGCCTGTTGGACTCCATCACTGGTTAGATGGAGATGGAATGCTCCACTGTGTGGAGATTAGCAATGGCAAAGCTAGCTATCGCAACCGCTATATCCGCACAGATGGATTTAAGGTTGAGCACACTCAAGGCAAAGCAATTTGGCCTGGGCTACTGAACCTGCCAAGGTTCGACACACCCTACGGCTTGATGATGAAGAATACCGCCAATACTTCATGTGTATTTCACGCTGGTAAATTGTTGGCTCTCTGGGAAGCTGGCGCACCTTATGAAATCCGGCTTCCAAATTTAGAAACTGTTGGTGTATATACCTTTAACGACAAACTAGCTTCTACTTTTACCGCCCACCCAAAAGTTGACCCGGTGACGGGTGAAATGATTGTGTTCGGCTTAGCACCTATTGCTCCGCCTTACCTGGAATATAGCGTCGTTTCAAAATCCGGGGAATTAAAGCGAACCGTGCCTATTGACATACCAGCCCCGGTGATGATGCATGACTTTGCCATTACTGAACGCTACACCATTTTCCTAGATATGCCGCTGACTTTCAAACCGATGCGAATCATGCAAGGTCAGCTACCCATTAAGTTTGAGGCTCAAAATGCCAGCCGTATTGGCATCCTACCCCGCCACGGGGATAATCGAACAATCCGTTGGTTTAAGGTTTCTGCCTGTATGCTCTACCATGTGGGTAATGCTTGGGAAGAAGGCGACGAAGTAGTACTCTTTGCTACCCGAACACCTGATACCTATCTATTCATTCCTCAAGAAGACAAAGGTGAAGGTGGGGAAACTGAGTTTGAACACTTCCGCCTATATCGCTATCGGCTCAACCTAGCGACGGGTGTCGTCATTGAAGAGGCTTTGGATGATGTTGCCACAGAATTTCCTCGCATCAACGATGATTACACAGGTCGGAAAACACGTTATATGTACGCTTCACAACAGGCAACCTACATGAGACCCAGACTATTATTGGATGGTTTGATTAAGTATGATTTGGTTTCTGGTAGCTCCCAAGTGCATGAATTTGGACGGGGACGCTTTGGCGGTGATAGTGCGTTTGCACCTCGACCTGGTGCTGCTGCTGAGGACGATGGTTGGTTGCTGACTTTTGTCTGGGATGCGGTAGCCAAACAGTCTGAGTTACTGGTTATTGATGCCCAAAACTTTACGAATGTTCCTGTAGCGCGGGTACTTATGCCTCAGCGCGTTCCTTACGGTTTTCATGCTACTTGGATCTCGTCTCTTGCAATGGCTACTTAACGAAGTTAACGGGTAGTCACAGTCAGTAGACTTTAGGTGATAAACTTGCACTGAAAGATACAGCCTCTGCCATTCAAGATGTGTCACGGTGGTGGGGTTAAAGAACAACATCGAGAGTTAACGATAACATTCAACCTTTGAAGATCTTCGTGGAACATACGGCTCAAAGTATTAATCTCTCGTGTCAGACAATGAAGAGCGCCCATTTGGAGTGATTCGACCGAAGGCGCAGCCGAGCGAGCTATTTGAAGAGATTGTGACCAATTTCAGATCAACATTCTGCAAAGGGCTTGGCATTTCCGGTTGACCACATTGCCATTGAGCATCAAGGATAACCTGAGTTCGACGTAAAAAAAAGGACTGAATACTAGACAGAGTAAACTTTCTAGGAATACAGGGTTGTATGGCTTAATGTGAATAAAATTCAATAAATGATCTGGGGGCGTGAATGGTACTGAAATGGAGTAAAATGAATTTGTGGCAAATTCATTTTTGGAGATCTATAATCATAATTTGTGTGCGAAGATCGATGCTGGAGAGCTACTCTGCGCTCACCTGAGTTCGACGTAAAAAAGAAGACTGAAAAGTAGACAGAGTAAACCTTGTGGCTTGAGCAAGGCTGGATAATTAATGCTAATAAATCTCAATAAATGCTCTACAGGCATGAAAAGTGATGTTTGGGAGTATAATGAATTCGTGACGGATTCATTAAGCTTATGAGTAGCAAAAAATTGTTGAAGCGGGATGGGAGAGGGGGGAGACGAGAAAATGCTGGCAGAAAGTCAAATTGGAAAAATAAAGATACAGTGACGATCCGTGTGCCGAGAGCGATCGTATTCCAAGTTATAGAAGTAGCTCATAAAATTGATGAAGGAGAGGATATTGAATTAAACACAGAAGCTGAAGAGTATGATTTTGAGATGAAATCAAAGACTGGCAGTAATGAAATAGCCACACACTCAAATAAAGAAGGTCAAAAATTAGAACCAGATTTTGTCACGAAATCTATAATAAGCTATATTCAAGCGATTGAAATAGGAAAACAAATCCTGAACTCTAAAAAATCAGCACGAGTATCAGTTGCAAAAATAATTTCGGAAATTTACAAACAAACTTTATCTCCTGATGATTTAAAGTCGTAGTTTTTGTTCAAAATATTGATTTTAGGATTAATTCAATAAAGATATGGAAATAGAAAAATTATTTTGTGAAATTGATGATTTCTGTGAACTTTTTGAAAAAAGGTGGCAACAAGAACTACTGTGAGCCTTTCTCTTGATAGATGGATTGTAATTATACATGTCTAAAGATGAATTAGTGACAAATTCATTATACTCCCTTTTAGCACCGTTCAAACCTCTATCTCATTTATTGAAACTTATTAGTATTAAGCAAGATAACGTTGTTAGGCTACAAAGTAGACTGTGTATACTTTGTATACTTATTTTTTTCGTTGAACTCATGTTTTTACAAATGGCAATCTTTTCCTTTAAGTCACAGTATTTCTGGATTTATGGGTCAAAATTTTTTCCACATTATGATTCAAAGCACAATTTGGCATGGTTTTTGCACAGAGGATAAGCAAACTATCATCATCACCAAGAACCTATGCCAGAAAAGCGAAACCCAAGTGAAAAGAGTTTGCACGCACTAGATTACTTGAACCTGTTTTTAGCAGATGTGCGGGATGGTGTGGGACCATATCTGAATATCTACCTCAAAGGCTCGCAACATTGGAATCCTCAACAAATCGGGATAGCCACAGCAGTCTCCTCAATTGCTACAGTGATTGCCCAAACACCTGCTGGTGCTTTGATTGACAGATTGAGCCAGAAAAGGTTGTTGATTGTACTGGCTGCTGCTATAGTCACCTGTGGTTGCTTTTGTATAGCATTTTTTCCAAATTTACCAGTAGTAATCGGCGCTCAAGTTTTGATTGGCATTGGTGCAGCGGTTTTTCCTCCTGCCATTGCGGCGATTACCTTGGGGTTGGTAGGGAATGACAAATTAGATCGGCGAGTTGGTCGCAATGAAACTTTCAATCATTCAGGCAATTTACTAGCTGCTACTTTGGCAGGTTTTGCTGGTCAATTTATTGCACCAAAATCCATCTTTTTTCTAGTTGGCTTAATGGCTGTCGCCAGTGCTTTTGCAGTTGCCAGAATTCGTGAGAAGGAGATTGACCACGATTTAGCGCGTGGTGATGCAGAAGAAAGCTCTTCGGAGGAAACAGAACCTCAAGATAAGCAAGAAGGTATACTAAAGCTATTGAGTGACCGTCGTATACTCTTCTTCGCTACAGCAGTGGTTCTATTTCACTTTGCTAATGCGGCAATGTTACCGTTAGTTGGTCAACGGCTGGCTATAGATGGTAAAGGAACAGGATTGGATGGCACTGTTTATCTGTCTGCTTGCATTATTGTCGCTCAGTTAGTTATGATACCAACGTCAAACTTTGCTGGTCGCTTAGCAGAAGGTAGGCGAAAAGGCATCTTTTTAGTGGGCTTTGGTGTGTTGCCCATTCGGGGTGTACTTTACACACTTTCGCACAATCCCTTTTTTCTGGTTTCCGTACAAATCCTGGATGGAATTGCCGGCGGGATCTTCGGTGTACTTTCGATACTAATGGTTGCTGATTTAACTAAGGGAAGTGGTCGCTTTAATCTCACCCAAGGTATGCTTGCTACCTCGATTGGTATCGGTGCAGGTTTAAGTAATTTACTGGCTGGATTTGTGGTACAAAAAGCCGGATACAATGCTGGTTTTCTGATGCTGTCGGCGATCGCTGCTGTAGCTTTAGCAGTTTTTTGGTTTCTCGTACCCGAAACTAAACAACGGATAAAAAGCTTACAATAAAAGCTTTTGCGCCTTCTGTCCTCTGCCTTGTCATGACGGACACGCTGCTTTGTAGCTTGCTTCTCCAAAGGGGTTCTGAGATTTCATTCCTGCTGTATCATTCATTTGCGCCTCAAAAAGTAGGCAAATCTAAAACAAATCCTGGTAATACATTTTCTCCCAATAAATTTGCGGGTAATTGGACAATTTCAAAGGTTTGATTGGGACGATAGATTTCTACTTGTTGTGCTTGGGGATTAATTAACCAACCTAACTGCAAACCACTGTTGAGATATTCCTGCATTTTTTCTTGAAGTTGGGTCAGAGAGTCGGTGCGAGAACGCAATTCTATGACAAAATCAGGACATAATGGGGGAAACTTTTCTTGTTCTTCTGGTGTTAATGATTGCCAGCGTTCGTTAGTAACCCAAGCGACATCGGGAGAACGGTTTCCCCCATTGGGTAAACGAAATATGGTAGAAGAGCTAAAGACTCTTCCCAGTTGAGTTTGACGGTTCCACAACCAAAGTGAGCCGTTTAAATCAGCTTCTCGATTTCCACTGACTCCACCGACAGGAGGCATAATTATTAATTCTCCTTTAGTCGTTCGTTCCAATTGCCAATTTTGATTGTCTTGGCAGAGTTGGTAAAACTGCTCGTCGCTTAAGTCTACATTTTTTAAATTTAAAATTACCGTAGCTGAAGTAATCATTGCTGAAAAATTCCCATGCCAAGGAAACGCCGTAATTTAAAAACTGGATACTCTTACCATATCACTACTCGTTGCAATAATCGCGAGTTTAAGTTAGCTAGGCGCGAGTGCCGGGGCGATCATCCATACTTATTTTGGAACCTCTAAGAGCAAGGGACGAGACAAAACAGCGGCTGAGTTTGCCCGTGTAGCACAACAGACGGGTGGACAGGCTAGATCTTGGCAACAATCTTTAACTTACAACTATTTGAGTTTTAACTGAACCGTATTGGACCATAATCATCAACGCTATTAGTAATATATTCTCCAGATTTAATATTACTAATTTGAAATGGGTATCTATTGCCCATTACCTCTTGAATCATCTAAACGCCTTCGTTTATGGGATGATTCAATGGCTGCAATTTTACGATATTTTGTCACTGTTCTGCGAGTTATTGGCAAATCAAATCTTACTCTTAAAAGTTGGGCTAGCTGTTCATCACTATAGGGATTGGCAGGTGATTCTTCTTCAATTAACTGTACAAGCATTTGTTGGATTTGTGGAGGGGTACGTCCGCCTACTTGTGCTGGAACACATAGCAAATGCAACGGAAAAATTTGATACGGGTTACTAATTAACATATACCGTCCCCGGACAATTCGGCTGATTGTGGAGTTACTGAGTCCTACCGATTGAGCGACTAATTGTTGTGGAGTTGTTACTAAATCTAAGCGATCGCGACTCTGCAAGAAAGCTTGCTGGCGTTCAACTAGAAATTGACCGACTTTGAGGAGATTTTCTTGCCACAGATGTAATGCTGTCAGTAAGCTTTTTGCTCTTTTGAACAAGGCTTCTAGCTGTTGGGTATTTCGCGTTCGCAGTTGAGATTTCTGCAAAAGCTCAACTGCTTCGGAATTTAGACAAAAGCGTTGCTCGACTTCAGAAGTTAAAAAAATTTGCCAACCAGAAGCTGTTAATTCTGCTTTTAAATCGGGAGTTACAATAGGTGCATTGTCATGACCAAAGTTTCTGGCAGGACGAGGTTCTAATTCCTGAATTTCCTGAATGGCATCGCTTAGTTTTTTGATATCTATATTGTGATAAGCTTGATTTTGAATCAACTTTTGTAGTAATATTTCACGATTAGAGTTTGCTTCTATAGAAGCACCAGTACAATTTGCTAGTTCTTCCAAATACCCGTGAACTAATAGAAAAGCTAGACTTTGAGACTTTTCTTTAAGTTGGAGCAACAGACACTCTTGTCCTGAACGAGCAGCAATTCCTGGGGGATCTAAACTTTGAAGAATAGGGACAACTGCCTCTAATTCCCTTGCATTCCAGATACTACCATTTGCCCAAACGGTCGAAGTTTCTTCCAAGTATCCAGAACGTGAAATCCACTGAGTTAAATAGATTAAAGCTTCACGTTGTCTTGATGGAATTGATAAGGCAGAGATTTGTCCAAATAGATGTTCGCTGAGACTTACGTACTGCGCGGGTAGAGTATACCAATCTGGTAGAACATCCTCTAACAATGTTTCGCTTTTTTCCGATAAAGTTGCATCCTCTATTAAAAATGGATTGTGTTTAGCCTCTTCCCGGACATAATCTACCACTCGCTTCTGATCACATGGCAACAAGCGAACCAATTGCTGTAGCGTTGGATAAAGAACTGTTTGCGTTTCTAATTGTGTTTCTGTTGCAGGTGCGGCATTTAAAAAATTCATAAATTCCATTGCTGCTTTTTTTGCTCAAAGCTTTTGGCACAAAGTCCTAAAGCTTTGTGAGGTTCTTGGGGATAAAGAGCTAAAGCGCGGCGGATTAAATTGATCTCTAATTGAGCAACAGCTTGTTCTAAGTTTAAATCTATGTGGTTTTCTTGACTAAATAACAGATGTTCTGGTATTATAGTACGTCCTCCAGAAAAAATAGCTGCTCGCTCTAAAGTATTTTGCAACTCTCGCACATTTCCAGGCCAAGTATGACCTGTAAGTTTTTCCAAAGCCGCTCTTGTCATTGCCATTTTCACGCCATTACGCAAAGCAATGTAGCTTAAAAAATGTTGAGTCAGTTGCTCTAAATCTTCTAGGCGATCGCGTAAAGGCGGCAGTTCTATCCGTACCACATTCAAGCGATAATAAAGGTCTTCCCGAAATTGATTTAGGTTGACGAGCTGCTCTAAATTCCGATTGGTTGCAGCTATGATGCGGATATCTACGGTTTTGGTTTGGTTACTACCCAACCGCTCAAAGGATTTATCCTGTAACACCCGCAACAATTTCCCCTGAATCACCAAACTCAGTTCTCCAACTTCATCAAGAAATATCGTTCCACCATTTGCCTGCTCAAATCGACCGATTCGCAAATGATTGGCTCCGGTGAAGGCACCTTTTTCGTGCCCAAATAACTCCGCCTCTAACAGATGTTCTGGAAGCGCCGCACAGTTGACTTTTACTAAAGGTCCACGACTGCGAGGACTGGTACTATGGAGAGTGGAGGCGACTAACTCTTTGCCAGTGCCTGATTCTCCGGTAATTAAAACTGTGGTATTGACTTGAGCAACTCGACCAATGAGTTTAAATACGGATGCCATTGCAGGCGATCGCCCCAATAATTCTTCTGGGTGTCCTAAAGCTTCGGGATTTGCTTCACCAAACTGATAAGCTAAAGCATGGGAGTGAGCTAAAGCCTTTTGAGTTAGATCAACCAAATCATCCATATCAAAAGGTTTAGTTAAGTAATCATAGGCTCCCAACTGCATCGCTTCAATCGCTGTACGACTTGTCCCATATGCCGTCATCACAATCACAGGCAGTTCAAACAGTGTTTTTCCCAAAGCTTTAAGAACCTCACTCCCCTGAGTTTTGGGCATTTTCAGATCTAGAAACACCAAGTCAGGACGAGATGCCGCATCTTGTTGAATGATCTTCAGTCCCTGCTGTCCATCTCCGGCTTCTACAACTGTGTGCCCAACATCTTTAAGAATTTGCGTCATTGCCTGACGCAAAGCTTTTTCATCATCAATAATGAGAATTTTAGACACGAGTGTCTCCTGATTCCTGAATTTTAGTTGGTAAATAAACGCTAAAAATAGTACAACCAGGTTGAGAAGTCAAACTAATATATCCTCCATGTCTCGTGACGATCTCGTGGCTAATTGCTAAACCCAACCCCGTTCCTTCAGGCTTTGTGGAATAGAAAGGCTCAAAAATTCGTTCGCGCTCTTCTGGTGACAAACCCGATCCTGAGTCTTTTACCCAAGTTACCAAATCGTCTCGCTGTTCTACACCCACCTCAACTGTTTCTCCTGCTGGACTAGCTTGGATAGCATTCAAAATTAAATTCACCATCACCTGTCCTAACTCCCGACGGCGCAGTAATATCTGGGGTAAAGCCTTAGCAGGCTCGTGATAAATGAGTGCAACTCCCTTTTCTTCTGCTGATAAACGCAGCAAAGAAACAGATTCAAAAGCGATCGCCTCTAGGGAAGTCCTCACCATTTCCTCCTCTGACTGATTTTGGTCAAAGTACATCAGTCGTTGTACCAAATGCTCTAAACGGTCTACTTGTTCTATTAAACTAGAAGTCGGTAGAGTGGTTACCCCAAGATTGTGGAGTTGTCGTTCTGTATACTGCAAATTCAGACGCATACTGGCTAGTGGATTGCGGACTTCATGGGCTACCCCCGCTACCAAATGTCCTAAAGATGCCAAACGCTCGACTCGGTGCAGGCGCTGTTCCAACTCTTGGCGACGGCATTGCATAGTATTAATTGCAGATCCCAACAATCCCATTTCTGCTGGTAGGGGTGGAATCAGCGAAGTTTGAGAATATTCCATCACCTTGATACTCTCCTGAAGTCGCTGTACTCCCCGGTGAAGTTGTAAGGCAATATAAAAAGTCCAAGCTCCCACCACTAAATTTCCGAAAACTACCAGAAGACTCAGGACTTTTTGATCACCCTCTTCGAGGCGAGGCATACGTTTCATTGTCCATACTGCTCCCCATAAAGGTAGCGGATCTGCACGCAGTACCAGGATATCAAAACCAGATTTCCGGATTAATTCTTGGGGTAAGCCTTGACTTGTGGCTCTGCGAGTTAATTGTAAAATTGTACTTCGCTCAACTGGAGGAATATCTTTTTTCGGGATAGGTCCTCCGTGGGTAGGAAATGCATAGCCTAATAGTCGATCTTGTTGTAGCAGGTAAAATCCCCCTTCTACTCTGGGAAAAACAGTGAGCGCTTCATTTGAGAGTTCCTCCAATTGCGTGTCTGGCTGCTTGCTTGACTTTGGTGTTTGCCCAAGCGGTAATTCCCAAAACAGCTTAATCAGTCTAGTATTGGCAAAAGTCAGTGTTTTTTGGTTTTTGGCTACCACTACACCCTCTAAACTTTGAAATAGCTGTACTACCAACAACAACGCAGCTCCACTTAAACCTAAAAACAGGACGCTCAGGATTGTGAGTTGCTGTCGGAGTGTCCAACCTTGGGGTAATACAAAGGGTTTCATCACATATAGCTATCGCAGCAGATTCATAATGTGGCACTAATCTGCCAAAGTCGTCTTGTATCTATGGCACGATTTTTGCACTATTACATTTCGGATCGCGTGTTCCATACAATTAGCATTCAGGATTCGTGAGGTCGTCTTTTGTGAAAAATAACTCAGAAGTTCGGATTCCCAAAGAAGTTGCTACAAATGTTTTTGCTCTGGCTGCTCACCTATATGAGCAAGAAAAACAGGACTATTCCTTAGAGGAGCTTATACAGGCAGGAGCCGAAGTACATATACCTCCAGAGTTGATTCAAAAAGCTATGCAGCAAATCCAAGCACAGCAAAGCTCAGTTCGCTCGCGACAGCAAAAGTTAAAATTAATCTTGATCAGTGGGAGTACAGGAGCTGCGATCGCGCTTATGAGTGTATTTGCCTACAATAGTGTTGCTAGTAACTTCATCGGATCTCAGCGATCGCCTGTAAACAATCTGCTGGCTACTGATTTGCGGAATACTAACACTCAGGATATTCCTAACCCACTCCAACCACCACCCCCAGTCTTCCCCAAAGCAGATGAAACGACTATGACAGGAGAGGTGCAACAATATCTTCTTAACCCTGAAGGTAAAGTGGATGGACTCTTACTCAAAAATGGGTTACAAGTAAAATTTCCGCCTCATCTGGGGGACAGCTTAGTAGCTTTAGTGACTCAGGGAACTAAGATCACTATTTCGGGAAAACCAGGCTTGTCTACCCGCTTTGGTGAAGAGGTAAAAGCTAGAAGTATTACTAATTTTCAAACTGGACAGACTTTAGTCGCTCAACCTCCCACCATACCGCCCCAACCGCCCGGCTTGAGCAACTACAGTACTTTGTCTGTGGAGGGAACCGCCCAGTATTGGTTAGTGGGACATCGAGGTGAGATAAATGGTGTCATTGTCTCCAATGGTGCAATTGTGAAGTTCCCACCACATGTAGGCAATCAGCTAGTCAATACGGCGAATGTGGGAGACAAGATCCAAGCTCAAGGTTTTGGAACTCGTAATAAAGAAGGTGAGATTATACAAGCTACGGCGCTTTCTATCAATGGGCAACCCGTGTCTTTAGAACCGAAAGGCGTTGTCGATCCCTAAAATGCACTCTGTATTGGCATGAAAATTGCGATCGCAATTGTCTCTACGTTAAAATCCCTTTGATAGTTTTCTTTGCTTGCGATGCCTGAATCAAAGAGAGGCGATCGCCCTTGTCTCTACACTAGGACTTATGCATACTCTAGGAATTCTTGGCGCTCTTGGCAACGGACACGTTGCTCAACGGGGGGAACCCCCGCACGCAAGTGTCCTCGTCTTGGCGGTTCCACAAATATACGGATTTAAACCGCCAAGACGCCAAGGACGCAGAGAAAGTAGGTAAAAGAGATAGGTAATTTTACACTCCTGATGGGAGTCATCTAAATGATTGTTTTTAGATACATCGTTATTGTAATGACTTATGTCGGTTTGGGTTTAGGGTATATACCTGGTTTACGGATGAATCGAGCCAGTATAGCTCTAGTTGGTGCATCTTTGCTGATGGCATTGGGCGTTTTAGATCTTAAAGAAGCATGGGGAGCGATTGATTATAAAACGCTGATTTTCTTATTTAGCATGATGGCAATCAGCGCTAACCTTGCTTACTCTGGTTTTTTTCAACTAGTGCTGGATATGATCATGCGCTATTTCCGCAGTCCCCTTGGTTTGCTGATTGTTTTAACTTGCGGTAGTGCAATTCTCTCAGCTTTTTTTCTGAATGATACCATTGCCCTAATTCTTACTCCCTTGACTTTAGGCTTAGCTCAAACTTTAAACCTCAATCCTATTCCTTACTTACTTGCATTGGCGGGAGCAACTAATCTTGGTTCAGTCGCGACATTAAGTGGCAATCCTCAAAATATCTTAATTGGTTCTTTTTCTGGGATCAGCTATCTTGACTTTGCTAAAGCTTTAACTCCTATTGCATTAATAAGTTTGTTGATTCAGATAGGTTTACTGTGGTTACTCTACCCTGATATCCGCTCGACTAAATCTTGCTTGAGTGGAGAACCTTTGCACTATCGTGTATTTAAACCGCTACTGATTAAGAGTCTCCTGATCACCGGCGGATTGTTGATTGCATTCTTAATTGGCATACCTCCAGCCCAAGCAACACTAGTCGCAGCGGGTTTAATGTTTATCACTAGGCGAATCAAACCACAGCGAATTTTAAATAAGGTAGACTGGGATTTAATAGTGATGTTTTCTGGACTTTTTATTGTGACTGCTGGAGTGGAAAAATTAGGAATCTTGAATTTATTTGGTGGTTTTGTGCATACTCCTTTGAGCATATTAGGAATTACTGCTCTTCTGTCCAATTTAGTTTCCAATGTCCCTGCTATATTGCTACTGAAACATTTAATTCCTCATCCAGATACAAAAACTTGGTTACTCTTAGCAGCCGGATCTACCTTGGCTGGTAATCTAACTTTGTTAGGTTCAGTTGCTAATTTAATTGTTGCAGAAGCTGTCGCCAAACAGGGACATCATTTGTCATTTTGGGAACATTTACGTTTTGGTCTACCGCTGACTGTCGTTACTCTCATTCTCGCCTATTGGTGGATTTAACGCTAGTATCAATAATTCACCATATTCTACCCCTTGTTTGGAAGAAACACGCAAGCTTCTAGGAACTCACGCAATTCGTCAAATTCCCAAGCTAGAGGTGATATTATCGGAAGACGGATACCTTTAGCAGCATGATTATCTATTAACCCTATCTAACCCCAACAATATTTTTGTTCAGCCTTCAAAGCTAAGTGCTACTTTCTTCCGCTATATTTAAGGATGCTCTTTACTGTCATTAATCGTTGTTTAAATTAATCTTATAACTAGGATGCGTAATCATCGGGACAGTCGTCATAGGAAGTATAATTTACTATATTTGATATTACATGCATGAATTGGAGAAAATACAATGCAAAGTAGAAAATTATGCTCACAGGTGGGGAAAGATGGAATCTTACATCTTGATATCCCTGTAGGTGTGACAAACTCTGAAATAGAAGTTATGGTGATTTATCAGCTATTAGAACCATCAGCACAGGCAAAAACACTATCCGAGTTAGGTTGGCCCCTAATTTTTTTGAGCAGACAGCAGGTTCCTTACAGGATGATCCAATACAGGACTTACGCATTGACAAATTAGACAAAAAGTGCAGTAGTGAAAAGAAGAAAA
>JAQYWP010000968.1 GCA_029379285.1 Rhizonema sp. PD38 | reverse complement strand
CTGTTACTTGGTTCAAAATTGGAATTTGTTTCTGTGGTTGGGGAATCTCCTGACACAATCTCTTGCGTTTTTGTCAATACCTCTGCGAGTTATATTTGCTGCGCCGTTGCTATACCTGTTTTCTTTTTAACTTACAACAGCTTCCTTGGCTCTGGAGTGGTTAATTAAATTTAGGGATGCGTAATAACAGTTTTAGAGTAATCAAACAGACATGATATCATCTGTCACCGCTCACCTTTGCTATTCGAGCGATCGCTCTAACTATAGGAGCGTATGCAATACTCCCCTATAGCCCATACAGATGTACACTACAGTGCTATCAGGTTGGCATCAACTGCTGGAGGCGCTGTGGCTCCTCTCCCAGCCAATCTGGATTCTGGGCAGTGCTGTCGAAAATCGATGAAGTTTTGAATGGCTCAAACTCGCCGCGTGATGCCGCTTCAGTCGTTTTTGCTAACAACAATTGCACCTGCTGCTCGTTCATTGGCTCGAAGGTACGCACTGCTTCAAACGCCTGCTCAAGAATCTCCATGCGGTCAATTCCGGTAATGACAACAGATGTAGGTAGATTCAAGGCATAGTGTAAACACTCAATTGGCGTTACAGTTTTTGACTTGAGAAGAATACCATTTGCCATGGTTTTCATGGCGAGAACACCAATATTTTGCTTAACCAGTTCTGGCATAACCAGCTTCGCAAAGCTTCGGTAATGTGCATCCATCACATTGAGCGGCATTTGAACCGAATCAAACTTAAACCCATACTCCGCTGCAACTTCAAGCATATGCAGATGAATATAAGGATCTTTGTGCCCAGTAAAGCCAATATATCGGAGTTTACCAGCTTTCTGCGCTTCAATAAAGGCCGCATTCGACCCTTCATCGTCGAAAACTCGATGTGGATCTTCGTACCGGATAATTTCGTGATGCTGGACGAGATCGATGCAATCAACTTGAAAGCGTCGAAGTGATTCGTCTATCTGTTTTGCGGCTTCTTTCTTAGAGCGACCATCGATTTTCGTCATCAGGAACACTTTGTCTCGGTAGCCATCGCGGAGCGCTTTCCCCATGCGAGTCTCGCTGACTCCATCGTTGTAATCCCAACTGTTATCCATAAAGTTGATGCCACGATCAATGGCTGTACGAACAATACGTATACCTAGTTGTTCATCAACACTCTTCAATCCAATGTGCCAACCACCCAGTCCGATCGCAGAAACCCTCTCTCCTGTACTGCCAAGAACTCGGTATAACATTTCTGAATTTGACGTACTTCCTAACATGTGTTCTCTTTATAGACCTACTAATGCTTAATTATATATAGCAGTCCTGGATACGCTGCCTCAGCTTGCTGCGGAGGATCGCGACCCATTTGACCTGATCTTCATTGATGCCGACAAGCCAAGTAATCCAGATTACTTTGCGTGGGCACTCAAGCTCTCCCGTCGCGGTAGCCTGATCGTTGCCGATAATATCGTGCGTAACGGAGCAGTGGTCGATGCTGCCAGCAACGATCCCAGCGTCCAGGGGGTACGCCGTTTCAACGAGCTGCTCGCCGAGTCGCCGCAAGTGAGCGCCACAGCGATTCAGACTGTGGGCAGCAAAGGGTACGATGGCTTCGTGATCGCGATCATCACTGCTGAGTTATAAAGACCAAGGTAAGTCACATCGGTTTGATAGCTCCACAAATTTTCCTGCGGGTACTTTTGAGCGAGGTTGAAGCATAATATCTCTCTCAGGGGAGTGACATCTGCCTAATTCTACGCCCCTGAGAGAGACTGATAAAGGGCTATACAGGTCCAGTCATTGCTCTTTTCCTTGGTTTGAGCGACCATAGAGCTTTGGAAAGTAGTTGTTAGGTATTGAAGGAGATGTGACTTTGACCAAATCTCGTAAATTGTTTATTTGGGGAGCATTAATTGCTGGTACTTGCAGTTTCGGTATTGGTCTGATATTTTTTCGAGGATGGTCCCATCAGACAACTTCACTACCTTTAGCCCAATCTCGACAGTCACCGACCCCAAATTCAAAAAGCATAAGTCCAGCAGATCCATTAAACCAAGATAAGCCGTTAAAATCGCCCATAACAAAAGATATCATTGTTAGCGTACCCAAGCAATTTGAGGGAACAACTATCCGTGACGCGAAACTAAGTGGACAAAATAAAGTCATCGCATTGACATTTGATGACGGTCCCTGGCCTAAAAACACTGAGCATGTACTCAATCTCCTTGAACAACACAAAATTAAGGCAACATTCTTCTGGATAGGGGAAAACGTGAAAAATTATCCTCAGATTGCCCAGAAAGTGGTAGCCGCAGGTGACGTTGTTGGCAATCATACTTGGCATCACTGGTATTTTCCCATGAACCCTGCCACATCTGCGTATGAAATTGACAAAACAGCCGCAGTTATTTATCAAACCACTGGTGTGAAAACGGATCTCTTCCGTCCTCCTGGTGGATTTCTCAAGAACGGACTAGCGGACTATGCTAAACAGCACAAATACCTTGTTACCATGTGGTCAGATGATGGTCCGGAATTTAATCGGCACGCCACATGGCAAACCATGGTCAAAGATGTACTAGATGGTGCTAAACCGGGGGGTATTGTGCTCATGCACGATGGGGGAGGACCTCACTATAAGACAATGGAAGCTTTACCTTACATTATTGACGGTCTGACAAAACGTGGCTACCGATTTGTGACAGTGCCAGAGCTGCTAGAACTACAACAAAAATAACTTCCGCTCACAATTTAGACAATGACAAAGCACTTCTTACCTCATTATCCTAGAGCAAAAGATTACTATGTCTTGAATTTATCGTCAACCGGAATCTGATAGCCATTGGCAAGACGATTAGTCATGTTTGCAGTGGCAATAATCGCCATCAATTCGCTGAACATAGTATCACTCATCCCTTTGGTACGCGCTGCTGCGGTATGTGAAGCAATACAGTATTCACAATTATTAGTCACGCTCACTGCAATATAAATCAATTCGCGCATCAATGGATCTATTTCGCCAGAGCTAACCATGACTTCCTTCAGTGTTTCCCAGGTTCGCCGCAGGGTAGGAGGATGGTTGGCTAAGGCTTTCCAAAAATTGTTGATATAATCAGATGAGCGCGTATTGCGGATATCATCATACACTGCACGCACTTCATCGCTACTGTCTTCGTATTCTATCAGATTTGTCATATTTTTATTTCATGAGTTGTCAGGTAAGGAATTAGAGGGATTTTACAACCTCCTTGTGTAACATTTAAACATTTTAGGCGATCAGATGTGTATTAATACAGTTCTGAAAGAGATTTTACTTAGTAGTAGAGACGCGATCAAACGAAGTCTCTACATATGGCCGGACAAGATAATCGATGGTGTTAAATCATGTTCGGTAGATAAGTTACAAATAAAGATTAGTTCGTAGTTGCGCTTTAGCGCTCTCATTTAATAGCGTTAAAGCGCAACTACAAACAATATTTTAAGTGTTCAGCCGAACATGATGTGACAACCAAATTCATCGTTGAACATACAAAACTTGTCGATCAGGGACAAAATTTACCATCTACTGAAGATATGATGATAATTTTGCCACACAGAGCCATAATGCGATCACATCTTTCACCACAAGGCGAGTTTTGCTACATATCTTGTTCATTGCCGCCTCTACAATTGCGGGATAATCCTGACTAATTAAAAGTGAGTCAATTTTGTCAATATGTTTAAGTGC
>JAQYWP010000967.1 GCA_029379285.1 Rhizonema sp. PD38 | reverse complement strand
AGTAAGTTTTGTCAAGACATGATGTTCCTTATAAAACATGTAAATTTTTATGTGTTGCAGTTTCATTAGTCTTGCTTTATTAGTGCAAATAACTTTCAATAATCTGTATGTTGCTTGCAAAATTATTTACAGATTTCAGTGGCGTGATGGAGTTGAGAATAAAACGACGGTCACCAACCCCTAGGTATAAGCTAGGGGCTTGAAAGAGGAAGATTAACTCTTCTAAATTTAGTTAAATCGGTGTATAGTGTACGGGTTAACAACCCAAACTGAACGAATGGAGCGTGGTAGCTCGCAATATGTCACGTCATCAGGTGCCTCCCAAGCCTATTCTTTCCAAAAATACACAAATGTTACTGGTGCAGTCCTCAGCACAAGAAACAGCGCCAATTTCATTAAGAACATCTTCGCTCTCAAATATTAAGATACTAATGGCTACTTAGTGTTCCCTCAAGTACCAGATAAGTGTTTTGGGAACGATTCCTGTGAAGTTTTCAACTTTATATTATAGCACGAGTATCTACCATGACTTACAAAACCCTGCGTAACATCGTATTTGCTTTACACCGCTACATTGGTTTAGGTGTTGGACTGATTGCAATTATTGTTGGTTTAACTGGCAGCCTGTTGGTCTTCCAATCCGAAATTACTACCCATCAAAAGCGTTTTCAAATTGGAAGCATCACTCCAAAAGGCGAAATGCTGCCAATAGAGGTCGTTCTGAATACAATGAAAAAGAGCTATGCCAGTCAGCCTGATTCTAAGCTCAATCGAGTTTATGTGCCGACAAAACCAGATGAACCATTTGATGTAGTTTATGTAACCAAGAACAATGATTGGATTGACAATTATGTTCATCCTTACACAGGAGCAGTTCTCGTCAATAATCTTAATTCCAATCCTGTAGACCGCTTTTACAAGGTTATTTATCCACTCCACACCAGTCTGCTAGCAAATGACATGGGAAACAAAATTGTTGGCACTGTTGGTTTACTAATGTGTATTCTGACGATCTCAGGAATATTTCTCTGGCCAGGGTGGAGGAAGTTACGGATGGGTTTCAGAATCAAGTGGAATGCTCATCCCAAGCGCGTGAACTTTGATATTCACAAAGTTGCTGGTATGATTGCAGCTGTGTTTCTTTTTTTCACATTTTTCACAGGTTTTTGCTGGAATTTTAGTGAGTTTAGTGAGCCTGTGATTCGGGCCATCACCTTTAGTGGTGTGAAGCAAGAACCTGTTTCTCAATATATCCCAGGTCAGTCTCCTTTAAAGCTTCCCGAGCAACTGAAGATCGCTCAAGCTCAATTACCCACTGCAGAACTCAGAAGCGTTTATTTTCCGCAAAAACCAGACAGCGCTTTGATGATTCGCTACAAGCTTCCTCAAGAAAAAGTAGACTATGGAAACAGCTATGTCTACCTCGATCAGTATAACGGCAAGGTCTTGCGAGTAGATAATTTTCTTAAACCTTCTTCCTTAGGCGATCGCATTCTCAATTCTTTTGATGCACTACACTATGGTACATTTGGCGGCTTGCCTACTCGCATTCTCTACGTATTTGTTGGACTGTCACCGTTTCTTTTGTTGGTCACTGGTATTGATATGTACTGGCATCGCAAAAGACATAAGACTAATTTACCCACAAAAACGTTTGCTCAAAAGTAGAAATGCTCCCATTTTGTATGTAAAAAATTTTATATCGTCAAGCACGATGCTACAAGTATCGTCTGATCACTGTCAGGTCATGTCCGTTTAATAACTTAGAAATAAAAGTTCCGCTCTGGATTGCTCTTGAAGTGATGAGAGCGCTGAAGCGTAACTACGAACTTTATTATAAGTTTTCAATCGGACATGATATAATTAAGAATTACTAATTATTTGCTTATGTGCCGCTCAAGTCACGCAGCATTTTCCTAAGTTCCATGCAGTGTAGTTCTTCTTGAGAAATTATAGTGCGAGCAAACTCTTCTAGGTAGACACTAGCGTCAGCTACAGTATTTAGTAAGCTTTTATACAAACTTAAAGCTGTTTTCTCATGCGTCAGACTTTCTCGTAAGATATCCTGGACTGAGTGTGGGAAAGTCTCCTCAATGGGGGCAATGCGAAGGGTGGGATGCCCCTCTAATCCTGTCAGAATTTCTCCCGCTTGTAAAGCATGAGTGAGGGATTCAGTCGCTTGTGCCTTAAAAAAACTCACTATCGGAATCCGGTTAGGTCCATTTACCATTAAAGAATAGTGGGTGTAGCGAACTACTCCTGCCAATTCAAATTCCATGATTGAGTTCAATAAGTCGATAGTTGCTTCCAAATTCAGTTCTCTCATGAGTCGTTGTCGTTAGTGATTAGAATGCGATCGCGCCGGAGCCGTGCCAGTCACCCTGTAGATACTTTTTGCAAATTTTTCCTTTCTTCTTGAGTCAGCAACTGCTCAATATCCGCTCTTCGTCTGTAGTGCCAGATCAAACAGCATGACGCTAAGAACATCCGTTGCCGACGACTAAGCTTGAATCTTCCTTATTGAGATTAATCTTTAACAACGTCATTTTAAGGATAAAGCAATTAGGGTACTTTGTTAGCTGATTCTCATAAAGATTTGTCAAGAAACCTGAATAACGGGTTCTTTTGACGTACATAGGCAAAGATTAGAAGAGTTGAGTTCAGGAAGAAGAGAGACGTAGCAATTGTGAGAATTTATTCTTAACTGAAGTGAAACTTCTCTTGAAAATAAGAAAAGGTGATTTAGAAGCTAGAAGCGCGATAGAAGCTTACCAAATCACCTGTCAGAGGAACTTTTAAATATATTCTTATTTATCAACGAAAATAATTGCGGATAGGATATTGAGCAAGTGAATCCTGTAGGCGCAGAGATTTCCAGAAGTTTAGTATTTCTTCTCCCACAAGCTCAGGATGGTAGAATTGAAAAAAATGTCGTCCTTCTACACATTCCCATAAGCGATCGCCTTCCATCAAATACGGTTGCCATCCTTGCAGGGCATCTGATTCTACTACGATGTCGTCTTTGCTACCACAAACCATGAAGGGTACAGGGACTGGACATGCAGGCACGCTAAATCGTTTGAACAGCGAATGAGGTGAGAGCGACGAATTTAAATCTCGCTTCAATATTCTCTCCAGACGCTTAAGGTTACGTTCATTCTGATAGCCGAACAGATTGTGTACCATATCGGTGAGAGTTTTTTGCCGACATAAGAACGGGAGATGGCTGTAATAATGAACTCGCCAATCAACTGCTGCATCAGCACCCACAGCTAATAGAGTTAAAGACTTGACTTTCTCTGGATATTGACGGGTATAAAGGAGTGCCAACAATCCTCCTGTACTATGACCTATCAGATGTACGGGATGATGGCAAGGTTGGAGATAGTCATGCAGCAGCCGCAATGCAACGTCTAAAGAACTTGCCTCATCCTGGTTTTGGCAATATTCCCAAGCAGCTACTGTCAATTGGCGTGATAAGTAACGCAATAGAGGTTGATCAAAGCATTGTAAACTAGGGCTTGTATTCACCCAAACGACATCTGGCTGTTTAGACATTAATCTACCCTACAAGTAATTGAAGTTGAGAAATTAAGAGTGAAGGCGGCTTCTAGCTAATAGCCGATAGCTATTAGCAATCTACAGTTGTACTCATTGGTGTATAAAATTGTTGATAATTTTATTCAACAACTCTGAAAAACAGCTTACACTAAAAATTCAACTAATGCAAAATA